>DAIDTM010000398.1 GCA_027457205.1 Anaerolineae bacterium
GCGATGAGAATGTTTATCACAGCGTTCCTCCGGTGATGCTCTCCAAGATGTCAAAAAGTATCCGTGGTGTGAGTACGCAGCGTCAGACGGGTATCTCAGCCATAACGATCGTTCCATGGCTCGGCGCGGCGCTGACGCGGACGTCGCCGCCGAATGCGAAGGCGCGTTCGCGCATTCCAAGAATACCAAAGGATTTCTGGTTCGACAATTCACCTTCGGTAATCCCTCTGCCGTTATCCCGAATTTGCAGAATGAGTCTGCCTTGTTCCTCATTTAAACTGATTTCAACCTGTGTGGCTTGGGCGTGCCGAGCGATATTCGTCAATGCTTCTTGAAGGATACGAAATGCCGCAGTGGAAAGATCCAAGTCAAGGTGGCTATCGTCGACGGTGGATTTGAATTCGCATTTGATGCCGGTCCGCGCTTGGAATTCCTGAATCTGCCATTCGATTGCCGCGCTGAGACCCAAGTGATCGAGGATTTCGGGGCGCAGCTCCCGAACGATGTGTCGCATCTTCTGGATCGTTTCATCGATGAGCTGAATGGTGGAGTTGATCTCATCGACGAGCGTTTCGCGCTGGAGCTTGGCGCCCTTGTCCGCGAGTTTCTCCCCAAGAAGCGAGACATCGATTTTGATTGCCGTCAACACTTGACCCAACTCGTCGTGGATTTCGCGCGCGATCCGGATGCGCTCTTCCTCGCGCGCCGATTGCAAATGCGCTGAGAGCAGACGCAGTTGTTCATTTGCCTGTTTGCGTTCGTTGACCTCGGCTTCGAGATTGCGGTTGGTATTTTGCAGTTCAATCGTCCGGCTGATGACACGCTGTTCAAGCTCCTCGTTCAACTGCTGCGAATCCCGGTACAACCGCGCGTTATCTACGGAGAGCGCGGCGCGGCGCGCCAGTTCCTCCGCCAGGGCGACGTCCGCCAGCCCATAGTGCCGTTCCGATTGCGAGGAAACGAACGTGATTGCGCCCAGTATTCGCCCGCGCGCTACTAACGGCGCGATGATGTACGATTTCAGTCCCAGTTCGACGAGCATTTTCAGATGCTCGATATCGCGCGCTCCCGCCGCGATTTGTTCGTCGGTCACCTGCGCGGCGAATTCAGACTTGCCGGTGCGCAACACGTTGTGGACGCCATACGGCGCGTTGGGATCGGGCGGGTAGCGGCGCTGCATTTCCTTTGCCAACTTGATTTTTTCCGGGTCGACGTGCGCGATGGCGACTTGGTGAAGTTCACCGTCATCTTGGAAGACATCGACTCCGCACCAATCCGCGATCTCTGGCACCGCTAGCCGCGCAACGCTCGCCAGAGTTTCTCCATAGTCCAAAGAAGATGCCAGCACGCGGCTGGCTTCAGCCAAGAAACGTTGGGATTCCTCAGCGCGTTTACGCTGCGTGATGTCGCGCGCGATCGTCGATGCTCCGATCACTCTGCCGGTGGAATTCTTGATCAGGGAAATGCTCACCGAGACGTTGATGCGGCTACCATCCTTTCTGATCCGTTCGGTGTCATGGAGCAGCATCGGCTCGCCGCGTTTGAGACGTTCGGTGGTCGCGTGAAACTCGTCTAGCCGTTCCGGTGGGTAGAGCATCGTGATCGACTTACCGACCGCTTCTTCCGCGGGATAGCCGTACAGCCGGGTCGCGCCAGGATTCCAATTTTGAATAATGCCGTCAATCGTCTTCCCGATGATGGCGTCCTCGGAAGATTCGACGATGGCAGCCAGCCGCGCGAGTTCTTCCTCGGCGCGTCGGCGCTCGGTGATGTCGTGAAAAATATTGACCGCGAATTGCACCTGCCCGCGTTCGTCCCGCACTGGAGCCGCGCTGACCTGCGACCATCGTTCTTCACCGGTCTTGACCACACGAAAGCGCACTAATGTCGTTTCCGGCTGCTCTCCATTAAGCGCCTGCCGACCCGGCAGCCGTTCCAACGGAAGAGGTTTGCCCGTTTCGTCCATTATGACGAAATTCTGCATCACTTCCGAGATGGACGCATTCAGCAACGCTTGCGGAGAAGGAAAGCCAATCAGCCGCGCCGCGGCATCGTTGGCGTAGATCAGGCGCCCTTTCAAGTCTTGCGCCGTAATGCCATCGGCGACGCCTTGGAGGATGATCGCTTGTTGCTCTCTGGACAGCTTGAGCGCCTCTTCTGCCTTTTTGCGTTCGAGGAACTGTCCGATCTGACTTCCCAGCGCGCTCATCATTTGGAGGAACGCTTCGTCCGGCGGGCGGACTTGAGGGCTAAAGAATTCAATGACGCCGGTGAATTCATCGTCTGACAGAATCGGAAAGCCGAACGCGCTATGCAGATTGTTTTTCGCCGCAACCTTCCCGCGCGGAAAGTTGGCGTCCTGACTCACCTCGCTGATCCACGATGGACTGTTGCTCGTCCAGACGCGCCCAGGCAGCCCGACGCCGGGCGCGAAGAGCATCTCACGGGTAAGCGCTTCGAATTCCTCGATCTGCGCATCGGAGACATGCCAGACATCCACACACCGCAGCAGGTCGACGGTATGGTCGATGCTCCACATCGCGCCGACCTGCCATCCCGCGCTTTCGCAAATGGCTTGGAGGATTTTTGGGGTCGCGCCGCTCAATGTATCAGACTCGGCGAGCGCGCGCGTCACGGCGTACTGTGCGGCTTGGAGTTTTTCTGCGTGCTTGCGTTCGGTAATGTCGCGAAGAATGCCGGTGAAATACGGTTCGCCGTTGCGGATGAATTTGCCTAGTGAGATTTCCAAAGGAATCGCCTTGCCATCCTTGCGCAAACCAACAAGTTCAACACTTTCCCAAGAGAACTGTTGCTCGCCGGTCTCAAGGTATCTTTTCATAGACGCGTGGTGCGCGTCTCGCTGGTCTTCTCGCATAAGGACGGTTAGCTCCCGCCCGATCATTTCCACGCGCGAATAGCCGAATATTTTTTCAGCCGCCCGATTCACCAGCACCATCTTGTCGTCTTTATCGATCGTGATGATCGCATCGGACGCGGCTTCCGTGAAAACGCGATAGCGTTCTTCGCTGGCTTCCAACGCCCCTTCCGCACGCCGGCGCTCGGTGATATCGCGGAAGACTAAAACAACGCCAGCCTGGTCTCCTTTTTCATCTTCGATTGGCGCGGCGCTATCGTCAATCGGTATACGGTCTCCATCCGCGGCGATCAATACGCTGTGATCTCCCAATCCGACGATGCCGCCCTCCTTGAAGACCCGAGCAATAGGATCGGCGATGGGCGCGCCGGTTTTCTCTTCGACGATATGGACGATCTCGCTTAGCGGCTTTCCTTCGGCGCGTTCTCGTTTCCAACCAATCAAGGACTCGGCGACCGGATTGATAAAGGTCACCAAACCCTGTCGGTCCGTCGTCACAATGGCATCCCCGATACTGGACAATGCCACGCGCCACAGTTCGCGCTGCTCCCGCACTTGTTCTTCAGTCCGCTCGCGCAAGACCGTCAGCCAATTGATGAGCAATCCGATAAACGCAAAGACGCCAAGGCGGACCGCTTCGTCTACGGTCGCGATCCTCAGAGGTAAACCGGGACCGAGGATGAAATAAACGTTTGCCAACAGCGCAATGGCGGTTGCGAGGAGTCCCGGACCCAAGCCGCCGTACCAGGTGCTGATCAGAATGGCGGCGACGTCTAATAAGAACGGACTGCCCGTCCGAAGAACGGTCGTCTGGGTGACCAGGATCGCGACAAGACTGGACAAAATGGCAACGCCATAGCGTTGCAGTGGTGGATGCGCGGCTAACTTCATTTTCGGCTCCAGAGGCGCACGGCTTGGCGATGCAGCATATCTGATTCGTTCCAAATTATACCTTACGCGCAATTTCGTGTAAACCGGTGTTTCGAATAAGCAGCGGCGGCTAAGATTGCCCCCAAGTGACAATCAAACCGATGGACGCAGCCAACATGGTTAGCGTCGTTATCCAACCCAAGAGATTGACACCCAGACCATTCACTCGCCTGCCCATTATTTCTTTGTTATTTGATATCAGCATGATGACAATCAGGAGCGGCGGCGCGATGAGTCCGTTGATCACCGCCGTCCAATAAAGTGCGTCGATCGGATTGATACCTACAAAGTTAATCAACATGCCGACGAGGGTAGAGCCAGCAATTGTCGCGTAGAACTGCTTGGCGCGGTTTGGTTTCTCATTGAGACCCGCTTTCCACTCGCCGATCTCGGCAAAAGCGTACGCGGCTGACCCGGTGAGAATCGGCACCGCTAACAAGCCCGATCCGATTAAACCAATCGCCAAAAGAAAACTTGCGGCATCGCCGGCGAGAGGACGCAGCGCATCTGCGGCATCCGTCGCGGAATGGATGTCTGTCTTGCCGGACTGGAACAACGTAGCCGCAGTCGCAAGGATGATAAAGTACATCACCAGGTTCGAGAAGAACATACCGACAGCCGTATCTGCCGCCGCGTATTCCAATTCCATCGTCGTCGCGCCCTTGCGCTGCCAAAGGCGCTTGCGCCCCGTACTGATTTCTTCCTCGACTTCCTCGCTCGCCTGCCAAAAAAAGAGATAAGGTGAGATCGTCGTCCCCAAAAGAGCGACCAAAGTCGCGAGGGTTTTCGCGTCGAGACTGAAGGTGGGAATGAAGGTTCCCCGGAGCACTTGCGCCCAATCCGGCTTGGCAAAAAATGCAGAACCAATATACGCCAACAATGCCAGGGTCAACCACTTGAAGATATCGACGATGAGCCGATACGATCACAAAATCTGAAAACTCACGATCAAGAGCGCGATTGGCACTATCATGACAACCGGTGGAATCGGGAGCAGCAGGTTAATCGCCGCGGCAATCGCGCCGATATCCGCGCCGGCATTGATCGTATTGGCAATGACTAGAGCGAAGATGACCGGGTAAAGCAACCACTTGCCGTAGTGGCGTCTAAGCACACCGGCAATGTCCATGCCCGTAACCAAACCAACCTTCGCGCAGATATACTGCACAGCGGTCATCATCGGAAATGTAAATAATGCTGTCCATAACACACCAAATCCTAATGCGGCGCCCGCGATCGCATAGGTACCAATGCCAGAAGGGTCATCGTCTGATGCTCCGGTGATAATGCCGGGTCCAACGACTTGCAGGAAACCTTTGATCAATTTGGATCTGCTTACCAATCGCCCTCCGCGTCTCGCAGCCCCGTTGGATGGTCAGCCGTGTAAAAGTGTATCACAAATCTGCGCGAGTGTCTCTCGTTTTTTGTTCGGTTCTTTTGTCGTAAATAATATGACACGTGAACGGTAGCGCGTGCTACGAAAACGTCATATTTTGCTCTATAAAATTAGTGTGGCAAATGGTGTATGCTATATCAATAGGTTCGCCAACGTAAGGCAAATTTGGAAATTTGCCCCACATTTTTCCGTTCAAAATTTGAATTGGCGAAGGTATTGTATATCGAAGGGCTTTAACCCGGATGGGCAGTCTCCAAATGGAAGGATAATTTATCCATGGCATCACTTTCCGATCATCAGCTCATCGAACAGTCTCAACTGGGTCAAGGCGAGGCGCTCGGACAGCTCTTTGATCGACACGGCGCCGGCGTATTCGATTTCATTGCCCGCGTGATGGGCGACCCTGACGAAGCGATCCACCTGTTGGTCGATGTCTTTGCGCGTTTTCCCCAAGCCGCGGCTGGAATCCCGGAGCACGAGTCGATTCGCGGCGCGTTATTCTCGCTAGCACGCGAGACGGCGCTATCCTATCTCCGCCGACGCGGCTGGCTCGACGCGCTTCCACCACTCATGCCGTTGAGCGGCGCAGCGTCTGATCTGGCAAATGATATTTGGCAAGCCGCGCGCGCGATGCCGGCGTCGCAGCGCGCCGTGCTTGCCATTGTCGAGCATCAATCACTTTCGCCCGCGGAGCAAGCCGCGGCGCTTGGCATCGCGCGCCACGCACTCCCGGATGTAACCGCGGAGGCACGCCGCACTTTCGACGAACTATTCGATCTTCACGCGCGCGCCGAAGGCAAGCCCACCTCCGCGTCGGTCGATGCCGGGTTAGTGCCCGGCTTGCAGCGTCGTAATCCGGACTCGAACGCATCGCTCTTCACGTTCCTGCCATCGATTGTCCTTCTCGACGCGGCTCAAAGCCGCGTGCGTAGCCAGATCGTCGCGGCAGTTGGCTCGCAGCCCGAAGCGGAGATGCTTCCGCCGATGCTCGTCCAGCCGCCGCCGCAAGAGAGGGTTCCCGGCGTAGAAAGAGACTTGGCGCCCATGCTCATTGGGCTTGCGCTCTTCGCGGCGTTCTTGATCGCGATCCTCGCCGCGCTTGCAATCAATAACGCGCAGCAAACGGCTAATGCCGGCAGCAATCCGCCGGTGATCAGGCAGGTCGATCCGCCGGATGGCGCAATGTTGTCTTCAGGCGCGGGTGTCGTTGTCCAAGCGGTCTATGGCGATAACCGAGCCATCGATCTCAAGTCGGTGCGATTAATACTTGATGGCCGCGATGTCACCGTAGAATCGACCGTTGCTGAAACGTCCGTTTCGTACGTGGCAGACCTGGGACCAGGGCAGCATATCGCCGTGGTCGAACTCAAGGACACGTCCGGCACTACAGCCAGTCGGACTTGGCAATTCACGGTTGCAGGTTTCACCGCCACACCGACAACAACTCCGTTGCCCACGCCAACGAATCTGCCGAGCGCGACTCCGCTTCCCACCGCGACGCGTGCACCGACATCCACGCCGTTGCCTCCGCCAACACAAACCCCGGTGCCGCCGCTGCCCGACCTGGTCGTTACGGACATTTCGCTCAGTCCGGACGCGGAGATCATCTACGCGATTCAAAATAGCGGAAACGGCGACGTGACGGCGCCCTTCTTGATCCAAGTCTTCGTCGATGGAGTCATTGTCGATGCCAATCGCAAGGTGTCTACCCTCGGCGCGGGTCAGTCGATATCGTTGTTTGTTCCGAACTATCGGCTGTCAGGAACACACACGGTAAGCGTAAGTGTCAACTCCGATAGATCGATCAAAGAGTCGGACTATGGCAACGATGAGTTGACGCGAACGCTGACTGGTCCAACGCCAACCCCATCGCCGATCCCAACATCGACCCCATCGCCGACCCCAACGTCGTCGCCCACTCCATAGCAGACAATTTCAAGGAGGCGTAGAATTTGGGCTACAGAACATTCACAATCCATTTTTGCGAATAACCTAACGGCACGCGCGATCCAAATCCGACAGGAGAATGACCTTGCCGCAGCGCTGATCGAGCGGCGTGATCCAATGCCCAAGCGCGACGCTTTCCCACTTGAGCCGAATCATACTCATTTTATTCTCGTCCCCGGAGACAAGTGTGGTGACGAGTCCCGCTGGATTGCTCGGGTTGCAAGTCGGCTAGCCGCCAGTCAGCCATCGGTGACAGTTCTCATCAACGGCGGCGAGCGGAGATTGGTTCAAACCAGGCTGCTGAGCGCAATCGACCTGAGCGATGGTCCGGAAGAATTACGGACTGCGATCGAAACAGGGAGCAGGACAATGGCGCAACGGGATGATCCCGCACATCATCTTCAACTCGAACACCTCCGGTTATATCCCCGATCCGCACAGTTGGCAGATCGCGCGCTCGCCGGACGCGCCGGCATCGATCCTGCCCTCCGGCATCACACAGCCGCCAATGATCACCATTGCTGTGCGCGACATTTGCCGCGCTGATACCGCTTTACGCTGGACTCGCGACGAAGGAACAGACCGACCGCCTTGTCAAACGCTTGCTGAATCGCGAGGAGTACGCGCCAGATACGACCACCACGCTCCGCGTGCCCACCGCGAGCAAATCGCCCAATTACTTTGCGCCGCGCGGCTATTGGCGTGGACCCATCTGGGTGAATATGAATTGGTTCTTGATTCACGGGCTGAAGCAGTACGGCTATGCCAACCTTGCGCGCGAGATTCGGGTTGACACGCCGACGTTGGTCGAGCGCTCCGGCTTCCACGAATACTTTGACCCACGTACCGGCGAGGGCGATGGTAGCGATATCTTCTCTTGGAGCGCCGCGCTCGTCATCGATCTGGTAGAGGATTATGAAACGTCGTCGTCTTGACCCGGCAACCGTGTCGCATAGAGTGCTACAAGGCAGTTGTCCCCATTGCTACACAAATCTCGTATTTTGCGCTATTCCATTCCTCAAGCTAGTACCGTACACTCGACAGGCGGTTGAATGATCGATTCTCGCGGCATTATTTGTGGTTGGACGACGCGTCGAATTGGTGCCTGTTAACAAGCGCATATCGCTGGTTCTTGCACTGATTCGCAGGAGGACCGCATGATACACGCCAAATCCAATGCTCACCCAACTTTGAATACACACTGGCAGTCGCCGCGCCATCCCACATATTTTGTGTGGGACATTGCTCTGGTAGTGGCAATCGTCTTGTCGCTCGCTTTCCTGGCGACGCGCGTCAATGCCACTCTGGCGGCACAGCTAGCAGACTGGATGGGACCGAATCCATCTGCCGAGACGCACGCGCCAATGCTCCAATCGAATGAGCGCGCCAACGCGGCAGAACTAACGATCGCACTGAGAGACCCGTCGGCGAGCGTTCGCGCGAGCGCCGCTCAGACATTAGGCGCAATGCGCGCCGCGAGCGCGACCGACGCGCTGATCGCCGCGACGTACGACGCGGACGTCCAAGTGCGCACACACGCCGCCGCGGCGCTCGGCGAGATTGGCGCGCTCGGGGCGCTGCCGCGCCTGCAAGAGCTGGAAATCACCCAGGGCAATATCTATGTCGAAACGGCAGCATTCGCGGCGGAAGGAAAAATCGCCCAGAAGGTCGCATCGGCGCTGAACATCCCCGTTTCAGCCGTGCAGTCTGTAAGCGTTGCCAAGAACGGCACAGCGTATGCCGCCGCATTGAACGACCTGTATGTCCTACGCAACGGCGAATGGCAGCCGGTCAGTTATTTGCCCGCCACACCCAACGATCTCTCGGTGGGACCGGATGGACAGCTCATCTTCATGTCCACCGTTTCGTCAGGACTCTACCGCAGTGAGGACGGTGGCGAAACCTGGGAGCACCTGGCGTACGGTCTGCAAACACCAACCCAATTGACGGTGACGGCTGTCGTCGTCAATCCGGAAAACGTCCAACAAATCTATATCGCGTTGGCGGTGAATGGCTCCACGGGCGATCAGTTGAATGGGATTGGAATCGCCTCCAGCCAGGATGGCGGCAAGACTTGGACGACGCTCCCAGATTCGCCAACGCAGTCCGTGACCGCGTTCCTGGTGATCGATCAAACCACGCCGCATTATTTGTATGGACTATCGGACGCCGGTCCATGGCGGTACCAATTGATGTCTAGCGCAAGTTCTCAATAAGGAGCATTCGCATGGCTAACCGATCGCGGGCGCAGTCCATAGACATAATTGCCAAAAATCAAGGCGACCACGTGAACGGATCGCGTGTTAGCCGCGATGAGGAATGGGGTACCGACGACGATGCAGAATGCGGCGAAACAAAAGGGATAGATGCGAATCAACCGTGCGGGGTGACCCACGTGCTGGTCTACACCTGTTCTGTTCACCGACGGAACGAGATAGCAGGACCGATCGGATCCAATTGAAGATGTAAAGCGTCTAGCCGTTCGCCACAACCACAAGGAGAAACCATGTCAAGCACGAACCCCGCACGACAGCGCTTGCGCTTCTCGCTGATCGTTTTGATCGTTCCGATGGCAGTGCTCGCGTTGAGCGCGTGCAGCGCGTTCTCGACGACAACGAACGCAGCCACGCCAACATCCCTCGCGACGCCCACTGCTTTAGGATCGACGCCGGCAGCCACGCTGACCCAGACGGAGACCGCCGCGCCCACAGAGACGGCGACCGACACGCCCACACCCAGCGCGACGGCAACGGCGACCAAACGCGCGGTTTCCGTCGCGTCGCGTACGCGCTCGATACCCGCTCCTGTGACACCGCTGGGCGTCTTCGTCACCGCGATCAAGATCGATCCAACGCCGGCAAAGTCGAATGAACCGCCGCAGTTCACCGTCACATTTCTCAACACGACCGGCAAGCCGCAGACGTACCGCTGGTTCGTCAAAATCTACGCGCCCAATCAACCGCAGTCGTTCGGCGAAACGTCGCGTGAGGATAGTGTCATCGCGCCCAACACCTCGCCATTGAAATCCATGTCCGATTGGAAAACGACCGCGGTGCTGGAATGTATGTCGCTGATCGCGCGCGTGTTTTGGGTGGATCCGAGCAATCAAGTGATCGAGTTAATGAAACTCAACGGGAGTAGTCCCGCCACTGGGTTTAACGTCTGTCCGTGACGAGGCGCATACGCGACGCGTCAAGATCCGCGAAAGGAGCATCACCTATGCCAAACGGAGATCGCAGCGTTTTGATCGTCGTGACCAACAGCACCGACTTGGAATCCCTTTTGCCGTTTGCCCAGGCGGCGTTCGAGTCGTTCGCGAGCCGCATCGTCATCCTGGGACTGGTCGCTGTGCCCGAAAGCGAATCGCTCACCTCCGGAACACTCAAGGCACGCTCTCTGCGCGAAGCGGTTGATCCCACGGCGCGTCACATCGGAGCGCGGGTCCTGGTCTGCGTCGCGCACAACATTTGGCGCGAATTGAAAAAGACGGTGGTGAATGAAAAGTGTTCGGCGCTGATCGTAAGCCGCGCCGACGTACCGCCGTTCGAGTGGCTGAACGTTCTGCCGTGCGAGATCATCATTGCCAAACCGCCTTTCTCCAAAAAGAATCCACGGATTCTCCTGCCGATCCGCGGTGGACCGTACGCCGCGCTCGCGTTACGCCTGGCATTGTCGCTGGCACAGTCACAGAATGGACAAATTACCGCGCTCCACGCTATCTCGCCGGCAGACAATGGGAATGGTGAGAAACATTACCAAGACTTGCTGCGCAATTTGCGCGGGCTTCCGCAAGTCACGCGTTGGATCAAGGCGCGCGGCGATCCGGTCAACGCTATCGTCCGCGCGGCACGGACGCACAATCTCATTGTCATGGGCGCCAATGGTTCGCCGCGCGCGGACGAGCCATCCGTCGGTCCAACCGCGGCAAGCGTACTGAACAAGGTCAAGATTCCTACGCTCGTTGTCCGCGCGCCCCAGCGCTTGCCGGCGTTTCTGGTGCGCGACCCGGCACCCAAGCCCATCGATCACACGATTTCCGTCGTGGTCGACAAATGGTTCGCGGAGAACACGTTCCACGCGCACGAATTTCAAGACTTGGAGCAATTGGTTCAACTCAAAGAGGAGCAGGGCTTGACGATCAGTTTGGGGCTGCCGACATTGAACGAAGAAAGAACCATCGGCAAGGTCATCAAGACCATTCACGCGAAACTTGTGGAACGCTACCGGCTGCTCGACGAAATCGTCGTGATCGATTCCAATTCGACGGATCGCACCGTTGAAATCGCGCAGAGTCTGGGCGTGCCGGTGATCCGGCATCCCGATATCCTGCGCCAGTACGGAATGTGGACTGGAAAAGGCGAAGCGCTGTGGAAGAGCTTGTCGGTCTTGCGCGGCGACCTAATTGCCTGGATCGATACCGACATTGCCAACATCCACCCGCGTTTTGTCTACGGGATTCTGGGTCCCCTGATTCGCGAGCCGCGCCTGATGTACGTCAAGGGGTTTTATCAGCGCCCGCTGCGCCTGGGTCGTCGGCTCGAAGCGCGCTGGGGTGGACGGGTGACAGAACTGGTGGCGCGTCCGATGATCAATCTGTTTTACCCTGAATTGTCCGGCTTGGTGCAGCCGCTCGCCGGGGAATACGCGGGGCGGCGGCAGGCGTTAGAACGCGTGCCGTTCTTCGCGGGCTACGGCGTCGAAATGGGTTTGTTGATCGATCTTTTTTCGCAGTATGGTTTGAACGCGATCGGTCAAGTTGATCTGGAAGAACGAATCCACCGCAATCAGTCGCTGATGGCGCTGAGCAAGATGGCATTTGAGATCATTCAGGTCGTGATGCAGCGCGTGGACAAGGCGCACCACATGGATCTGGTGAACGATCTGAACAAGAGCATGAAGTTGATCCGTCAGGCGCGCGCCCAGTTCCAACTCGAAGTCGCAGATATCCGCGCCCGCGAGCGTCCACCTATGGTCACTCTCCCAGAATATCGCGCCTGGCGGGAGTATTCAAAGAGTCGAACAGAAAAGAAACCGCCGGCAGAACTTGTCGCAACACATAACTCGTTGCTTGTACAGGGAGCGGTACAATGAAGCTGCCGAAGAACCTGGGAATGCTTTTGTTGAGCGCGTGGCTGGTCGTGACCGGACTCACCGCGTTCATCACGATCGGCTCGTTGGGTCTGCTTTTGCCTCTTCTCGCGATTGCGGCAGGCGTTCTGCTCTTCCTGGGACGGTAGCCCATTCGTTCAGAATTGCGACGGTGCATAGAAAAGGACCGAATCATGTTGCATACCGGAAGACATACGCATTTTGATTGGGCGCATCCGCGAAATTCAAACGCGGGATCCAAAATATCTCGTCGAGTCGCCATTCGGGTCTCGGCGGTTATTTTGATCTTGGCAAGTCTCATCCTGCTGGCTGGGTCACAGACGTGGGGCAGTGCGTTTCGGAATCAGAATGCCAATTCGTCTGTTCCGAAACAGGCGAATCGCGGATTGCTAGACTCTAGCTCATCCGACGCGCAGAGCCAGATGGTACCGTTCTACGCGCAAAACCTCTATCTCAACGAACATGCCGGAAACGAGACTGGCGATTCGCTTGCTTCGGCTGAATCGGTTCAAACGATGCTTCGGTCTTTGCGGCAGGGACAGCCTGTAGAGTCTCGGCAAGCCGCCATCGCTGCGTTGACGCAAGCCGCGCCATCGGTCGTGCCGGCGCTTCTCGACGCGCTGTCAGATTCCGATGCGGAGGTTCGGCAAGGCGCGGCAGAAATCCTGGGCGCGCGACGCGCTCCGGAAGCGGAGAGCCAACTCTTCTTCGCGACCTATGACCCGGATGCGAGCGTGCGCGCTGCCTCCGCCAGAGCGCTGGGTGAACTGGGCGCGATGTACGCGCTGCCGCGTTTGGAATGGCTTCAAGTCGTCGACACCAACTCGGATGTTCAACTCGCGGCGCGTCTTGCCGAGCAGCAGGTCTACACGCGCGTCGCAGCCACCGTGGGCGTGCGACCCGTCGATTTACGCGTGGTGACGGTCGCGCCATCGAATGCGCGCGTCTATGCGGCGACGACCAGCGACCTCTACGCGCCAGATGGGTCGGGCTGGGGGCGCGTCGGCACATTGCCAGACATCCCCACCACACTTGCCGCAACTGGAAATACGGGGCAACTTCTTTATCTCGGCACCGCGTCGTCGGGCGTACTCCGGAGCATTGATGGCGGTCACACCTGGCAAGCGATTAACCAAGGGCTTCCCACAGCCAATCGGTTCACGGTGACCGCATTGACTGTGAATCCCGACAACCCAAATCAAGTCTATCTCACTCTCGCAACGCAATCGGGACCGACCGAGCTGCCTCTGATGCCATTCGGTCTGTTTCAGAGCGCAGACGGCGGCAATTCTTGGTCGCCACTCGTCCGATGGAAGGTCGACTATGTAACGACGCGCTTGGTCATCGACCTGACACCGCCGGCACGCTTGCTCGGTTTGACCGAAGCCGGCATGTGGGAGTACGTCACCGCGCACAGTTTCTGAGCCGCGAATTTTCGTCTGGAGACGGTGGATACTTCCGCGATAGCTTTTGACAACTCCGACCTTGCCTCGTGCAGTTGGAAATCGCCTGGCGGCGCGCGGCGACAGTCCGATCAGTCGCAGCGTCGCACGCAAATTCCCACGACGCCAACTCGTTTGGCAGAACCGTTGTCCGAGCGCGAGGTGGAAGTATTGCGATTGATGGCGCGTGGATTCAGCAACAAGGAAATCGCGGAGGAAGATGTGATCGCCCAGCTCGACTTGAGTCGAATCTACGATCCGCGCGTCGGCGAAGGGGTTCGAGTTCACATCACGCCGGCGGCTGAGCTGCGCGGATCAACAGCACCGGGATAGACGAGGCGCGCAGCACGCGGTCCGCCACACTGCCCATCACCCAGCGGCTGACGCCCGAACGCCCGTGCGTGGACATGACGATGAGACTCGCCTTGGCGTGTTGCGCTTGCTCCAAAATACTCTCTGCCGCCGTTCCACCTTGGGTCTCCCCGCGCACGCGCATGCCCTGCGCTTGCAACTGGCAGGTCGAGTGCGTCACGTAATCATCCGCGTTGGCGCGGACGGCGCGCTCGAGCGATTCGACGACGTTCAGGGGTTCCTCCATTCCATAGAGCGGCATAGCCCACGCGCGAAAGAGCAACACCTCGGCGTCAAACGCCTCAGCCACCTGCCGCGCCGGTTCGAGCGCGCGCTCCGCCAACTCCGAACCATCGAGCGGGACGAGGACCCGCGTGAGCGGCTGGGGCGCAACGGGTTGTTCGCTCGCGCGCACCAACAGCAGCGGCACGCGCGCACCGTGCAGCACCTTGTCCGCCACGCTGCCATAGACCCAGCGCCCCACGCCGGTACGCCCGTGCGGTGCCATGACGATCAGGTCGATCCCCGTACTTTCGATCAAATCGAGAATCGTCGGCGCGGGCGCGCCTACGCGGATCTCGCGCTCTGCCGCAATACCTGCGGCGGCGAAATCCTTGTGGACCGATTCCAGATACTCGCGCGCCTGCCAGCGGAGCAATTCCATCTGCTCGTCCACGGGGAACACTTCGCCGTCCACGCGCAGCGTCTCGCGGATGGGCGGAATGGCTTGAAACAAAACCGCCGTCGCTTGGAATCCCCAAGCGAACATTTTGGCGAACGGCAACGCCTGCTCCGCCAACGGCGAACCGTCGAGCGGAACCAAAATTCGTCGATACATGGCAAACTCCTTTCTGGATCAACCCCAGCCGTCCAACCCTTCTGCCGCATCGCGCGCGATTCATCGCTCGCTGATCAGCACGATGCCCGCCGCGACCAAGAGCGTGCCGAGTAATTGCGCGGATGAAATTGCCTCGCCGAACATCCATCGGGCGGCGATCACCTGTACGCCAATCACCGCCAAGCCAGCAGTCACGGGATAAGCCACGTGGAGCGGGATGAAGCGTAAAAGCCAGGTTAGCGTCAGCACGGTAATCAACCCAGCCGCGTTGCCGATGATTTGCCAAACCAAGAAATCCCGCCAACCAGAACTGACGGCGGACCACTTGAAACTGGCATTGGCGACGATATTAAAGATCAGGTTTCCGCCGATCAATACGACTGGCATGACCGCATGATTGGCGAACCACGTTTCGCTGTTGGATCGAGCATGGATGTGAAACATCGATACGCCTCCAACTTTACCGGATTCCCAACCCCAACAATGCCGCCCACAGCGCGATGCCGCCGACGAATACCCACACCACGTCGAGTTTGAACCAGCGCACCGCGACGAACGCTGCCGCGGCGAGCGCCAGCGCCGCCGGCGTGGTCAACGCGACGCCGCCCAACTGCAGAATCACGACCGCGAGCAAGCCGACGAACGAGGCGAGCACGCCCGCCAGCGCGCCGCGAATCGGTTTCAGATTGCGAAGCCGCGCAAAGATTTCCGTGAAGATGAGCGTCATCGCAAACGACGGCGAGAACATCGCGAACGTCGCCAGCGTCGCGCCGAACACGCCGCCCATCTTGTAGCCCACGAACGCGGCGGTGATGAGAAACGGACCCGGTGTGATCTGCCCCAGCGCGATGCCGTCGGCGAATTGATTGAGCGAAAGCCAGTGCTGCGCGTCGACCACGTCCGCCTGAATCAGCGGAATGATCGTCGTGCCGTTGCCAAACGCGACCGCGCCGATCTTGAAAAAGACCAAGCCCATCGCGCCGATCTCGGACTGGAGCGACCAAGCGAATCCGGCGACGGCGAACACGACGGCGACGACGATACCGATGCCTGCCCACTGTCGCCGCGTTGTGGAGGTCGATTTCGTTTCGCGTGGTTTGCTTCCTCCTTTGGCTTCAGGGCGGATGAACAGCGCGCCGAGCGCGAGCGCGCCGAGCACGATCAGAATCGCGTTGATCTTGAAGAGCAGCGCGGCGAACGCCGCCAGCGCGATCACCGCCTGTGCGCGGCTCTGCACGTTGCGCGCGCCGAGGTCGAGCGTGATTTGCGCGAGGATGCCGACCACGAGCGCTTCCAGTCCCAGAAAGAGCGGATGCACCCAGGGCAGATTACCCAACGCAAAGTAGAGCGCGGAGAGCGCGAGCATCAGGATGAACGACGGCAGGATGAAGCATGTCGTCGCCACGACAGCGCCGAGCACACCGCGCAATTTGTAGCCGACGTAAGCGGTCAGGTCGACCATGATCGGACCGGGGTACAACTGCACCAGCGCCAGTCCCTCGTTGAATTCTTCTTCCGTCAGCCAACCGCGCCCGAGCGCAACCGCTTTGAGTTGCTGCAAGATCGCAAACCCAAACGCGGTCGCACCGACGCGCAGGTACGCGAGCGCAATCGTGACGAGCGATACGCGCGGACGCGCGCCGGAGAGTTCCACTATCGTTTCCACGCTTCGCCGTTCCGCATCCCCGCCAGCGTACGCACCGTGACGACGAGCCAGAATCCCACGAGCAGGACGAATAACGCCGCGCCAAACGCTTCCAGCGCGCCGACCTTCCATGCACGCGCCAGCGTCAGCGTGCTGACGGTGTACGCGCCGAGCGGAAACGTGAACGCCCACCAACCGATGCCGAACGGCAACCCGCTCGTCCGTAGATATTTGCGGAGCAGCAAGATCGCCGCGGCGAGCCACCAGATGCCAAAGCCCCACAACGCCAGCGCGCCAATCGACGACAGCGCGTTCACTGCCGCGTTCAAGTCGCCCCACTGCGCCGCGCCGGCTTGCGCGATCCGCAGCAACGCGAGACTCCCCACGCCGATCGGTCCCAAGCCGATCCACAGCGACGGCGCATGCGGCGCGGCGGGCAGCGGATGATAGACCAGCCGGTCATACAACAGCGACGCGACCATCAGGAACAGGAAAAAGCCAATGCCCCACGCCGCGTAACTCGCGACGAGCAACAGCCGCGCCGTCTCCGCGTCGGCGCGCGGCAAGAGCGGCAGGAGCGCCATCGGAATGATGATGTTGACGACGGGCGGAATGAACCAAGCCCCGTTCACGCTTTCCTCGTTCACTCGGGGCGTGACGAATAGGATGTACGCAAAGACGACGCTGATTGCAAAGGCGACGACGGTGCCGATCGCCGCCAGAACGGCGACGACGGCGAACACGACGCCCGCCGGGAGCAGCGCGGGACCGATCGCCGCGGTCGTCACGGCGAGGACGAGGATGCCGCCGGGGAACGTGCCGTAGAGTCCGCCGAGAATCGGATGCTGCAAATCTTTCCACGCCGCATCGGGATGGTGCACCCAGCGCAGGACGTACGGGACGCCGAGCGCGATCAAGAGCGCGTACGCCAGAACGGCGAATGCGATGCCGACGACGCGCAGCGGCGCTTGGAGCGCGGCGACGCTGCCGGGATTCATAAACGCGCCGACGCCGACGATCGCGGTGCCCATCACCGCGCCGAACCAACCGGGATGAAATGACCGCAGTACGCTGGCAGGCGCTGCCGCCTCGGACGTGGTCGCTGGAATCGAACGGGCTGTTTGTGCCATGATCTTCTCCTGAAGGATAGAATGTCTCAAGCGCAAGCGCGAGGAAACTCACGCGCCGACGCTTTTATCGTGCTCGACCACCAACGTCCCTGCGGGGACGATGCCGTTGAGGAGCGTGTTGGTGACCGTACCCCACTTGAAACACAGGCTGTTTGCGTTCTTTTTCTGGATATCCATTCGTCTCGAGCCATAGGGATGGATGCATCGTAATCGTTCAGCTCTGTGTCATTGCGAGGAGGCGATTTGTGCCGACGAAGCAATCTCCACTTTTCGAATTGGAGATTGCTTCGCCGCCTGCGGCGGCTCGCAATGACACCTGAACGCGTACGATGAATCTAATGTCCCAACTATCCTATCGTTACGCCTTGTCTGCGCACGGAATGCAGACGCGCTTGCCATCTTTCACTCGCGCGTATCGTTCGACCGTCACCTCGCCGCAGTCCGCGCAGATGATTGTGTCGAAAGCGTGTGGCGGCATTGGCGGAACTTGGGCTTGCTTGATTGGCTCGACCTTGAACAGCACGTCCACTTGTTCGGCAAGCACCTGGTCGATTAGCGGCGCGCCTATTTTGGGATCCACTTGCGAAGCGGGCACGCCCTTTTTGCGGTACTGAATAAATTCTGATTCCTGACTGCGCCGCATCGCTTCGGGCGTGGCGACGACGCGCACGCTGCGCCCCGTCTTGTTATCAATCAACGTCACCGCAAACTTGCCGTAACCCAGACTGCGGATGTTGCCCTTGCCGAACGTGCAGCCCGTCGCCACCTGCACACCATCGGCGAAACAGGTCGAGCAGTGATTTTTGTCAATCTCGACGAGCGCGGTGAGTTGTCCATCGGGCGCGTGCGCGACGCCGAGCGCGTCCATCACTGCGAGTCCCGCGCGCAAGCCAAGCGGCATCGCGGGACATTTGTGTCCGTGCAGCGCTAGTCCTACTTTGTACAGTTCGTCGTTCGTGTTCACAATTGTTCTCCTTGAAATCAGCGCTCGATCAGCGCGGTTTTTTCATAACCCGAGCACGGAATGCAGACGGGTTGTCCATCTTTCATTCGCGCATAGCGGTCGAACACGTACTCGCCGCACGCGCTGCATTTCGTTTTGTTGAACGAACCCTTGACAGGCGTGTATTTGAAATCGGGCTTGGCTTCTACCTTGAAGATGGATTCATCGGACTGGTCGTAGACCCAGCGAATGACTTCTCGTCGCACCTCCAGCGGAATCTGCGAAGGTTCGATGCCTTTCTTGCGATAGACGAAAAACTCGAACTTGCCCATTGCGTCGATGAAATCAGGCAAAAGTGAGTAGCGCACCGCACCCTTCTTCGGATGATAGAACGTCGCTGCCAGTTTGCCGTAAAAGGTCTTTGCGATCATCACCTTGCCATAGGTCGCGCCCGTTGCAATTTGCATGCCATCCATCATGCAGGTTTGTGGATGCCCTTCGCCCAGTTCGGGGAAGATAAAGAAACCGTGGTCGGCTTCTTTTTCCGCACCCAGGAATGCTAGCGCGAGTTTGCCCATCCGATAGCCAATCGGCATAAAGGGACATTCATGCGCATGAAACTCGAATGCCCATTCGGGGGGAACGTGTTGCGTTGTCATTTTCATTTCTCCTTTTGAGGTTTTATTTGACCAGATCGAAAATCATTTTTGCCGCGATGAGCCACAGCAAGATGCCGATCATCATCTTCAACTGTGAAGACGAAATCTTCGTCTTCATCAACTGCGCGCCGACCAGCGAGCCGATTGCCGCCATCACCGCATTGATGCCAACAAACAGCGGATCAATTCCTCCGAGCGTCGCGTGTCCCAGAAACCCAGAGAACGACGAGAATACGACGACGAGCGCGGTCGTCCCCGCTGCCACTTTCGCGTCGAGTCCGAGCCAGTTCAGCACAGGCACGATAAAATTTCCGCCGCCAACGCCGAGCAACCCGCCGAGAAATCCCGCTACACTGCCCACGCCTGCGCCCGCGCTTACTTCGACGGCTCGATTCATTTCGTGGTCGCGCGGTTTGGGCTTGAAAAAGAGCATCATAAATCCCGCAAACACCAGGAACGCGGCGAACATTCCGAGCAATAAATTTTTGTCGACCTGGGGCGTCAAGCGCGCGCCAAGCGGCGAAAGAATCACCGCCATCACGCCCACAGGCAAGCCGACGCGCCAGTTGATCAGCCGCGCGCGCCAGTAAGTGATCGCTGCAAACGAGAGACTCACCGCGTTGAGCAACAGCGCGGTCGGCGTTGCTTCTGCGAGCGGTACACCGAGGTAGTAGAAGAACGGCACGAACAGGAATGCCGCGCCCAGCCCCGCCATCGCCAGCAAGCCCGAAAACACAAAGACGATGAGTGCGCTGATGAGATACAAGGTCATTCGATCATCTCCTTCACAGAGGTTCCCTCAATTACTCGCTCGTGCGCCAGACGGAATTCGCCGCTTCATAATTGCCTAGCAGCTCGCGCAATGTTTCGCGCTGTGCCGCCGCGTCCGCCACGCGGAGCGGCTTGCATTCATCAACGCGCCGCCGCGCTTCCATCAGCGCGAATCCGAACGCCATGCAGGTCGCCTCGCCGCATTCCCTGCAGTTGGTCCGCGGCAAAAGTTCCCACACGTCGAGTGGGCGCGGGGTGCGGCGTTCTTCGTTGCGCGGCTGAATCATCTCGCGTTGTTCCCAGGTTTGATTCAACAAATCACGTGCCGCGTTCAACAACTCAAGCCCTTCGTCCACGTCCTTGACTTGAGTGATGATAATCGTGTCCGCGAGGAGCGTGATGAACCCAAGTTTGCGGCGCAAGACAAGCGCACCTGCGCGCGGATTGTAACTGATAACATTCGGCAAGAGCGCGTTGAGCAACGGCAACACCGCGTCAATTGGACGCGACGGTTTACCGACGATTATGATTTTGCCTAGCTCGGCGAGACACGGGCGTGTGTGATCGAGCGCGATGTATTCGATAAACATTAGTGGAGGAGTCCTTGCGGCGCTGGCGCGATACCTGCCCCAGGTACCTCAATCATCACTGTTCAGCCGCCCGTCATCGCTTTGAGCAGTGGTGCGCGCGCGTGCTCGTTGAGAAACTCCCACGCCCCGTCTTTGTCACGGTCAATCAGAACGCGATAGACCTCTTGCAATTCTTTTTCGGTTAGTGGAATGACCAATGCTTTTATCATCGCGCACCTCGTAAATACTCCAACACCTTTTCTCGTGACGGTGAGTTACCTTGTGCGATTTTTTTGCCGCCGATAAAGAGCATTGGCAAGTTCACCGTGCAATATTTTAGGATGTCCTTTACTTCCGTCTCTTCAACGAGTTCGATCGCGGTGCCTGCGCGCGCCGCTTCGTCCAATATGATCTCGCGCATCAACTGGTAGCGGCGGCAGGTGTCCGCGCCGACGAGTTTCACTTCGATGCTAACTGGGTTTTCACCCGCCCCATTTTTGCGGACGATTGTGCCTTGCCCGCAATTGGCGGTTTCAAATTGAATTGTCGTGTGCTGAATGGCGAAACGTTCTGCGAGCATTTGCTTAAGCGATACCATTTGCGTCGTCGTCGTCGTACACGATGCATCGTCAACCAGCACGTGCGCGCTCAAGGCGGGATAGCCCGAGCAGATGCTCCACAGATGCAAGTCGTGCACTTCTTGCACGCCCGCGACGTTGCCTATCGCTTGCGCCACGTCGCCGATGGCGATACCTTCGGGCGCGCCCTCGAACAAGATGTGCAGGGATGAACGCAGAACGCGCCACGAACTCGTGACGATGATCAATCCGATGAACGCGCTGATGAGCGGGTCAATCGCATACCAGCCCGTCGCCAGCATCACGATGCCGCCGACGATGACGCCGAGCGACGCGAGCGCATCGCCGATGACGTGCAGAAACGCGCTGCGCGTGTTCAAATCGTCGTGGCGGTGGTCTTCCAAGATGCGCGCCGTCGCCAGACTGGCGACCAAGCCAACCGCGGCGATGACCAACATCTCGCCGCTGTGAATCGGCGTCGGATTCTGAATGCGTTCCCATGCCTCGTAGAAAATCGCAAGGGTGATCCCGAACAGGGTGATGCCATTCGTCAACGCGGCAAATACTTCGAGCCGATGCCAGCCGTAGGTGTGGCGGTCGTCGGCGGGGAGTGCGGCGACGCGGAGCGCGACGTAACTGAGCGCAAGCGCGAACACGTCGAGAAAGACGTGCGCGGAATCGCTCAAGAGCGCGAGACTCCCCGTCCACCACCCACCGATGAGTTCGGCGAGAAAGATGACGATGGAGATGAGGAGCGCCAGGATAAAGCGGCGTTCGAGTTGCGGATTGGCGTGATTCATTGAAATTCCTCGAAAATATTTTGGTTGCTCTCACAGCACCAAATTGAACAAATACCCCGTGATGATAATGGCAATGGTGACGATGCCGATGAACAGCGCAATCAATTGCGGCTTGAGCACGCGGCGCAGTAAAATCGTTTCGGGCAAACTCACGCCGACGACCGCCATCATGAACGCGAGCGCCGTCC
>DAIDTM010000399.1 GCA_027457205.1 Anaerolineae bacterium
ATCCTCAACAAACACCCGCCCAGTAATCGGCGTCGGCAGCGGGACAACTTACGGAGGACGTATGGACTCGCCTTCAGCACGCAATCTTCCGCCTGAACCACACTCGGTCGAAGAGACCGGCTTGAATCTCGGCTTTCTCGCCGATCTTGTCATCAAGACGATGTATACTCGCGGCTTGCTGCGCGGGCATGAAATTGCCGAGTCGGTGAACTTGCCCTTTGCGAACGTCGTCGACAAAGTGCTCGAATATCTCCGACGCGAACACCTGACCGAAGTCCGGGGATCCAGCGGGTTCGGCGAGTCGTCCTACCAGTACGTGATTTCGGACGAGGGACGCGCGCGAGCGCGCGAGTTGATGGAGCAGAACCAGTATGTTGGTCCTGCGCCGGTCCGTCTCGAAGCGTACACCAAGATGGTGCAATCGCAATCCCTCGCCGAACAAACGGTCACCCGCAGCGCGCTCAAGCGCATGCTCGCGCATCTCGTCCTCAACACTTCGGTCATCAACCAACTGGGTCCTGCCATCAACTCCGGTAAATCAATTTTCCTGTTTGGCGAGCCAGGCAATGGCAAGACCTCGATTGCCGAAGCGATCGGGTCGCTGCTGCCCGGCGCGATTCTGGTGCCCTACGCCGTCAGCGTGGACGGACACACGATCCGGGTATTCGACGCGATGCACCATCACGTGATTTCAGAGGAGACTCGCGGTGACGCGGCGACGCCGGCAATCTCCCAAGGGCAGCGCTACGACCGCCGCTGGGTGCTCATCCGTCGCCCGCTGATCGCCGTTGGCGGCGAGCTGACGCTGGAGAATCTCGATCTGGTGTTCGATCCGACCAAGAAATATTACGAGGCGCCGTACCAGTTGAAGGCGAATGGCGGCGTATTTTTGTTGGACGACTTTGGACGGCAGCAAGTTCGTCCGCACGAACTGTTGAACCGATGGATCGTGCCGCTGGAACGACGCGTCGACTATTTGACTCTCGTTACGGGGCACAAGATCGATGTGCCGTTCGACGCGTTGATCATCTTCTCGACCAATCTTAATCCTAAAGAACTGGTCGACGAAGCGTTCCTGCGCCGCATTCGATACAAAATCCACGTTGCCGATCCGACCTGGGAAGAGTTCCGCGAGATATTTATGCGCGAGTCAGCCAAGCGGTCCATTCCGTATTCCGAAGCCAGCTTGCGTTACATCGTTATGGAATACTACGTCAAACTCAAACGCCGACCGCGCGCGGTTCACCCGCGCGATATTCTCGACGAGTTGATAGACATCGCGCGCTTTAGCGGCATTCCGCCGACCTTGTCTAAAGAATTGGTAGACCTTGCCTGCCAGTCCTACTTTTTGAAAGGATGATTGGGGTTAGCGAATCCCGGTGTCGATGTTGATGTCCAGCGTCGTCGTGACGCCGCTCTCTATCGTGATCGATTGGGGCAATCCTCTGGCGCGGTCGATTCCGCCGCGCGCCATTGCGACGACATAGTTGCCCGGCGGCAGTGCGACGCGATACGTGCCATCGCCATTGAACTTGACGTTGACGACGAGCGTCTTGCCATCGGCTTGAAAAACGTTGATTGACCGTGAGGTGAAGACTTCTGGCGGCGGGACGGGCGAGGGAACGCCGACGCGTTCCACCGGCGACAGAGGACCGATGGTCACATGTCCGGCAAGGTAGCCGACTGAACTATTCGCGGCGGGCGCAGCCGTCGGCGGCGCGGTGGGCGCGGTTGTATTGAGCGGCGTCGGCGTGGAAACAACAGCGGGGAGCGGCGCGGTTGTTGGCGCACACGCCGCGAGAAACGAAACGCAGAGGGCGAGCGCGGTTAGACGAAACAACAAGCAGCACCTCCAATGGCAAGGGCGAGGATCATCCTCGCCCTTGTTCCGTTCAATTGCTTACTGAATGGCAAATCGCATTTGGACCGAAACGTCGATTTCCAATTGTCCAGTCTCGACCGGTACGTTGGCGCTTGCCGCGAACCCCGCCGGCGCGGCTAGCACGCGCGGTTGCGGCGATGGCGCGCCTTCGGTCATCCAAACGATCTTGCCTAGCGTCAATCCAGCGGCTTTGGCGAGTTGCGCGCCCTTGTCCATCGCGTCTTTGACGGCTGCGGCACGCGCTTGCTGCTGGTACGACGTGGGGTCATCGACACTGAACGAAACGCCGTAGATGTTGTTCGCACCTGCCGCGACGGCAGCATCCAAAATCTTGCCGAGGTCGCTGAGATTTCGCACCGTTACGCTCACTTGATTGTCGACGCGATAGCCGGTGATCTTCGGCGTCCTGCCGCCGGTGTTGGATTGATCGGTCAGCGGCTGAACACTGTAGTTAGTCGTCTGGATGTCCTTGTCGTCCACGCCCATACTCTTGATCTGGCTGATAACGGCGGACATCTTGGTATTGGCTTGACTCGTCGCATCCGCCAGCGTTGGCGAGGTGACCTCAACGCCGATGTTACTGATCGCGATGTTGGGTTTGACGAACACCTTGCCGGTCCCTGAAACGTCTATGCCGGCGTACTGGTCTGATGTCGCACTCACTTGCAATGAATTGCCGGCAAGCACGGGGCTGGGCGCGAGACTGGGCGCGAGGACGAAAGACCCGACGAGCACTCCCGCGATCACGAGCACCGCGGCTGCCGCAAAACCGATTCGTTTGAGCATTTTTCCTCCTTTTGTATTTAGGACGCCGTGCGCCAGGAAAAAGTTCCCGTCAACGAGCAATCGAAATAAAGATGGCAATCCACAAGCCGGCGAGCAGAATCCAGATCGTCGGATTTTCTTCGGCGATGGTCGACGCGCCACGCGCCAGCGCGCCCAATCGGTAGCCGATGGCGGTCAGTCCGCGCGCGAGCCAGTCCAGGTCGAGCAAACGCGCCGCGCGCAGGATCGGTGAGTTGGCGCGCGGGCGGAAATCGCGCGCCGCGCCGCGCATCCAGTACGAACCAACGACCGGCAGAATCAGCAGCGCAAATCCAATCGCGACGCCCGGCGCATCGCTGGTGCGAATCACGCGGTCGATGGCGCGTTCGGCGGCGTCGCCAACGCCGGGGGCGAGCGCGTGCGCGATGAGCATCGGCGCGAGCGCGAGCGCGGCGAATGTTGCTACCAGCACGCCCAAGCCTGCATACTCGACGCGCGTCGGCTCGCGGTTTTCTGCGCTTGAAAGTTCAAAGCCGAGATTCCACAACGGCGCAAGCGTCAGCATCGTCGTCGCGCTGGCGACGAGGAGCAGCAGCCACTGCCCGGTTTCCCAGAGCGAAACATAGACACCGACGCGTCCCAGAAACGCCGGCGTGAGTGGCAGTCCGGCGAGCGCGAGGATGCCGGCGAACCAGATCAAGCGTGGATAGCGGTTACGATTTTCCGCGCGCCACCGCTGCGCGGTTTCAAAGAGCGCAATCGCAATGACTGTGCCGAGGGTGAGCCACAGCGCGAATGCCACGGCGGCGTTCCCGCCGAACGCGATAGCGAGCGGGACGAACGTCATCGATTGGGCGACGCTAACGACGATGGCGCGCGTCGGCTGCTCTTCGCGCCAGATCCAAATCGCCGCG
>DAIDTM010000400.1 GCA_027457205.1 Anaerolineae bacterium
TACCACTCGATTATACTCCACTCGACCTGTCAAAAACTATCAACGTCGGCAAAACGCTGTCAAAAATGGCAAAAAAAGCGCGACGCGCTTGATGGGCATCGCATGTGCGGATTGTTGGTCAAATTGCCGATTTGTCGAACGTCAGTGAACGGTTAACATAACGCCGACTAGGACACCCCTGCGCTGTCGCGCTCGTCCGCGTCCTTTGCCGCGCCCTGCGCGGTCTGTTCTTCCATCGTTGCCAGCGTTTTCGCGACTTGTTGAATGGCAACGCGCTGCTTACGGTACAAATCGCTCTCGCTCAGCGCGAGTTGGTACGCAATCTCGCGCACCTTCTTGCCCTGAATGACTTTAAGCTCCAGGATGTTGTAGAGCAGCCATTCGGGCGCAGTGAACGAACGCTTGCCGTCCGGCTTCATCGATTCAATCGCGCGCGCGATCTGCGCGCGCAGCGCGCGAGTGGGATTCCCGGCGTACTCGTCGAGCGAGTCCTGGACAATCTTGAGCTGCAAGAGCGGACTGTCCGCCAGTTTCGGACCGCCCCAGTAATGATCGATGGCGTCCTTGACGGCGCGGTGAAAGTCCGGCGACTGCACGGCTTCTTCCTCGACGCGTTCTTCCGCCGTCGCGCCGACGAATCGCGGCTTACCGCGCGCGCGCTGCAACAGTTCGATCTCGCTGGTGATCTCTTCGAGGACGTTGAACACGCCTTGCTGCAACTGACGATCCTCCAGCGCCAGCTCGGCTTGCGCGGTCAGCGCGGCGACCAGCTCCTCCTCGTGCTCGGAGAGGTCTGGCGCGGACGCGCGCGCGGCAACGCCCATCACGCCGATGACGGCTTCGCGCGAACGCGCGCGCAGCTGCCACACCCAAAACCCATCGCGCACGATAAAACCGTCGTGCGCCGCGCCGTTGCCGCCGCTGACCAGTTCCGACAAATTGGTCGCCTCGAGAAAATGGCGAACATTCTCGCGCGAGCCGACCAGCGTCTCGATTCGCCAGTCGCCATTCTCCGGCGCGACGACGAAACCGGTTTGCACGCGCAGCAAGTCGCACGTCGCGGACAAGACGTTTTCGAGCAGTTGCCGCAGGTCACTCGTTGTCAGCAAGCGCGCGTCGATTTCCTGAATGCGCTCGAGTTCGTCGCGGTCGCCCCAGAAAATGATCTTGTCGATCCACGGCTTGCCCAGATTGATGGCGAGTTCCAACACGACAATCGCCGCGATGACGGTCGCGAACAGAATCGTTTCGCGCGTCAAGCCAAACCACTGCTCGACCGTGGGCACGGAAAGCATCAAGCCGACGACGGCGGTCGCGACGAGCGGTCCGCGCAACAGATAGTGGACCAGGTTGTGCTTGACGACGCGGTCGGGCATGAACGCGCCTTGGTACGCAACGGTATATGCCATCACTGTGATCATCAACCCGACGCCGGCTTTTGCCACCAGGTTGAGCAGCAGGACGAGCGGCGGCGAGAATTCCGCCGGGAAACTCGCGATAATCAGGTACGGGAACACGCCGAATGCCGGCGCGAGGAATGCGAACGCGAGGTACGTCATACGCCGCCGCGTCGTCGAGGTTAGGCAGCGATTGCGCGCCTTGCGAATGTTGTAGACGCCCCACGCGGTCAACGCGAAGAAGAAGATACCGAACAGCGGAAAGAGCGGACCGGCGGCAAACTGCGCGGCTTGCTGATAGAAAAAGCCGTTCCGCACGACGAGATCGGTCAGCGCCACCAGCACGAGAAACGTGCCGCTGGCAACGTACGAGAGCGCCACCGCGGCGCGCCGCCGCCGCGAGTACGCATTCGTCGAGCGGAGCAGCGCATCGGAAAAGTGCATGTAGGTGGCGGGAATGAACGCGATGCCGATCCATTTGAACTTGAGCCAGATGACGGCGTCGGCGAACGAGCCGCCGTCGACGCGCTGGAGAAAAACGTCACCGATATAAATGATCGTCAGGAACGCGAGGAGCGCGGAGAACGAACGCGCGACGGGATGGCGAAAGTTGTTGGCGGCGAGGTAGAGGAACAGCGAGAAGGCAACGATAATAATCGCCGAGGAAAGAATCATATTCCCCAGCGCGAGCGCGGAGAGCAGCAAGTTCAACATAGGTGAAACGTCGGAACGCTAAGACGTTCTAACGTTAGAACATTCCAACGTTTGAACGTCACACACGTACAATCCAAATCAGGTAGTAATACGCAAACACCGCAGCGAACAACAAACTGTCGATGCGATCCAGCAAGCCGCCGTGCCCGGGCACCAGGTTGCCGGAATCTTTGACGCCGGTTTGACGCTTGAGCAGCGATTCTGCCAAATCGCCGATGATGCCGGCAATGCCCACTCCAAATCCGAATGCCGCCGCTAGCGGCGCGCTCAATCCTGCCCACAGACCAAACACCAACATCACCACGGTCGCGGCGACCAAGCCGCCAATCGCGCCTTCCCAGGTTTTCTTTGGGCTGATGGCAGTGAAGAATCCATGCCGACCGATGCGCGTGCCAACGAGGTACGCGCCGGTGTCTGTCGCCCAAACCGTCAGGAGCGCGATAACCGTCCACGTCAAGCCGTTCGGCAAATCGCGGACTAGGATAGCGTATGCGCCCAGCCAACCGACGTACAGCGCGCCGGCGAGCGTCAGCGCCCAACTGGCAATCCAGTCATCCTTGCGCCAGAAGATCGCCAGCGTCATCGAAAAGAGCAGTCCGCCCGCGAGAATCTCGCGTTCCCAATGAGTGTGCGCGTAGGCGTTGTACAACAACAGCACGATGAGCGCAAGCCCCAGCAGCGTCACCGGGCGATGTCCCGCATGTTGCGCCATCTGGAAAAATTCCAAGCCGGCGATGAGAAGCGCAACGGAAACGACCGCGAAAAAAGCGAGTCCGCCAAAGTACACGGACCCGAGGACGATTGGAATGAGGACGATGGCGCTGGCGATGCGAATTCTAAGCACGCGTGTTCTCGGAAGGGCTAGACGTTCTCCAGTTTTCCAAAGCGGCGTTGCCGCTGGCTGAAGGCGAGCAGCGCGTTGTACAATTCCTGTTTGTTGAAATCGGGCCAGAGCGTGGGCGTGCTATAGTATTCGGCGTAAGCGGCTTGCCAGATCAGGAAATTGGAAAGACGCATTTCGCCGGCGGTACGGACGATGAGATCGGGATCGGGCAAGCCCGCGCTGTAGAGGTACCGGGCGAAGAGCGCTTCATTCACCTGGTCCGGCGGAACCTGGTCGGCGATCATTTTGCGGATCGCGTCGAGTATTTCGGCGCGTCCGCCGTAATTGAACGCCACGTTGAGCACGATGCGATCGTTGTGCTTGGTCAGTTCGAGCGCGGCACGAACTGACTGCTGCATTTCCTCGCTGATGCCTTCCAAGCGTCCCAGGTGGCGCAGTTGGACGCCGTTCTTGTGCAGCTCGGGCACCTCGCGGCGAATCGTATCTTCCAGAATGCCGAGCAAGCCGTGCACTTCGTCTTCGGGGCGGCCCCAGTTCTCGGTTGAAAAGGCGTAGATCGTCAGCACCTTGACGCCAAATTCCGCGGCGCCTTCCAGCACGCGGCGAATATTCTCGGTGCCGGCGCGGTGTCCCTCATTGCGCGCCAGTCCGCGTTTCTGCGCCCAGCGCCCGTTGCCGTCCATGATGATGGCGACGTGAACGGGGATTTTGGTCAATGCGCTTTTGTCTAGGTCCATAGTCTTATCGTCGAATAGTCGTATGGTCGCCCCGTCGCGTAGTCTGACCGTCTGACCACGTGACGATTTGACGATGTGACTACTAGACTTCCATGATCTCGGCTTCTTTGGCTTTGGCGACCTGGTCGACGAGGGCAATGTATCGGTCGGTCAACTCTTGCAGCATCTCCTTGCCTTTGAAATGCTGGTCTTCTGAAATCATCTTTTCCTTTTCCATATCTTCCAGGTCTTTGAGACTATCGCGACGAATGTTGCGGAGCGCGACGTGCGCTTCCTCCGCGTGTTTGTGTACCACTTTGGTCAGGTCGCGGCGGCGTTCTTCCGTCAGCGCAGGAATCGCGAGCCGAATGATTTTGCCATCATTCATCGGCGTCAGACCGAGGTCGGACTTGAGAATCGCTTTTTCGATGATGCTCAGCGTTGCGGGATCGTACGGTTTGATCGTCAGCAGGCGCGCTTCAGGCGCGGCGATCGCGGCGATTTGTTGCAGCGGCGTCGGCGCGCCATAGTACTCCACCTTCAGCGGCTCGATCAGCGCGGGCGACGCGCGCCCGGTGCGAATCGTCGTCAGTTCGCGCTTGAGCGCGTCGATGGTTTTCTTCATCTTGTTTTCAGCATCGGCTTTGACTTCGTCGATCATCGGTACATGCCTCTACTTTGAGATCAGGGTTCCAATCGGTTCGCCCATCACCACGCGCTCGATGGCGCGTGGTTGCGAGAGATCGAAAACGACAATCGGCAGGTCGTTGTCCATACACAGCGACAGCGCGGTATTGTCCATCACCTGCACCTGTTCCATCACGATTGCCTTGTTGTACGTGATCCGTTCGAATTTCGCCGCGTCGCGGTACTTGAGCGGGTCTTTATCGTACACCCCATCGACTTTGGTCGCCTTCAGCAGAATTTCCGCTTCGATCTCTTTGGCGCGCAGCGCGCCGGCAGTATCGGTGGTAAAGAATGGATTGCCGGTGCCAGCGCCGAAGATGACCACGCGTCCTTTTTCCAGGTGGCGGATCGCGCGGCGTCGAATGTACGGCTCGGCGATGGCGCGCATTTCGATAGCGGTTTGCACGCGGGTGTAGACGCCGCGTTTCTCCAACGCGTCTTGCAGCGCCAGCGAGTTCATCACCGTCGCCAGCATCCCCATATAGTCCGCGGTCGCGCGGTCGATGCTCTGCGCGTACGGATCGTTGCCGCGCCAAAAGTTGCCGCCGCCGATGACGATGGCGATCTCGACGCCGTGCGACTTGACGGCTTGGATTTCATCGGCAAGGTACGCGACATCGTTGGTGTCGATGCCTACCTTACCTTTGCCGGACATTGCCTCACCGCCGAGCTTGAGTAGGATGCGTTTGAACTTTGGCTGCTGCATTTCCCCTCAATGGTCATTGTCATTGCGAGCGACATCATCTCAACCGAAGGAGACTGAAGCTCTCCTCGCAGTGACAGGGTATCGAAACGGGGAAACGAGCGGAAAAAAGGGGGAAATCAGTCCCTTGTTTCCACTAATTTCCCCTTTTTCATTCTGACTATCCTTCTCCCAGTTCAAAACGACTGAAGCGCCGGACGACGATGTTCTCTTGAAGTTTCGCAACAGTGGATTGGATGAGGTCGTGGACGGTCGATTTGTCGTCGCGGACGAATGGTTGGAGCAGCAAGCAAGACTCTTTGTAGAAACTCTCCAGTTTGCCGGCGACGATTTTCTCGATGATGTGGGTGGGTTTGCCCTCCGCCGCGGCGGCGTCAGCGAAAATCTTTTTCTGTTCTTCGACGACGTTCGCCGGGACGTCTGCCTGCGATACGTACTTGGGATTGGTCGCCGCGATTTGCAACGCGACGTCGTGCGCCAATTCGCGGAATTCCTTCGTCGCGGCGACGAAATCGGTCTCGCAGTTGATTTCGACGATCACACCCAGCCTGCGGCCGGCGTGCACGTAGGTCTCGATCAAGCCCTGCTTGGCGACGCGCTCGGTTTTCTTCGCGGCGGCTTTCATACCTTTTTCTTTCAAGATGGCGAGCGCCTTGTCGAAATCGCCGTCGTGCTCTTCGAGCGTGCGCTTGGCGTCGAGGACGCCTGCGCCGGTCAGTTCGCGCAATTTCTTGATTTGTTCAGCGGTGGCAGCCATGGTTAGAGCGCCTCGCCTTCGCTGGCTTCTTCGGTTTCGATCTCGTCGACGGTTTCAGCCGATTCTTCCGGCGCTTCCATCACCGGTTCGGCGGCAATCTCCGCCGGCGCGGCAATGCCGCTATCCTCTTCGGCTTCCGCCGCGATGACGCCGCGGATGTTCTTGCCTTCGATCACGGCGTCGGCGATCTTGCCGCAGAGCAATTTGATCGCGCGGATCGCATCGTCGTTCGATGGAATCGGGTACGCGATCGGATCGGGATTCGAATTGGTGTCGCACATCGCGACGATGGGAATTTCGAGCGTGGTCGCCTCGGCAATGGCGTTCTCTTCGTGCCGCGTATCGACGATGAAGAGCGCCTTGGGCAATCGCCGCATTTCTTTCAATCCGCCGAGACGTACCTGCAATTTCGCCAGCTCGCGGCTGAGCATCAACGCTTCTTTCTTCGGCAGTTTGTCCAGTTCGCCGCTCGCCTGGCGTTCTTCCAGTTTGACGAGATAATCGATGCGGGAGCGAATCGTGCGAAAGTTGGTGAGCGTTCCGCCAAGCCAGCGGACGTTGACGAAGGGCATGCCGCAGCGCTGCGCTTCGGCGGCGATGGTTTCCTGCGCCTGGCGTTTGGTGCCGACGAAGAGAATCGTTCCGCCGTCGGCGACGGTGTCGCGCACGAAATTGTACGCTTCCTCCAGCCGTCCCATCGTTTGCTGGAGATCGATGATGTGAATGCCGTTCCGTTCGGTGAAGATGAACGGGCGCATCTTGGGGTGCCAGCGTCCGGTGCGATGACCAAAATGGACGCCGGCTTCGAGCAGGGATTTCATTGGTAAAACAGCCACGTACTTCCTCCTTGTGTTTTCTCCCGGCGAGACTTGGGATTTTTCGCTGGGCTGCCGCCTCTGTCATTTCCTTCGATTGCTCCGCGCGGAGCACACCTCGTCGGATCGAGGGGCGTGATTATTGGGCAGTCTTGGACTGTCCGAGACGATATTATATATCAAGGCGCGGGAAAGAGCAAATAACCGTTGGGTTTTCCGCGCGCTGTCGGTGAGGCGATCAAATGAATTTCATCCACGGACCTTTGACGAAAGTGATGACCAGCAAAACGATCAGACTCGACGCGCTGATCAGCGCGCCCCAGGCAAACGACGCGGGGTGGTACTCAAAGACGATGGTGTGATTGCCGGGTTTCAGCGCGACCGCGCGGAAGATATAATCGGCGCGTTGGATTGGCGCGTCCTTGCCGTCTACTGTGGCGACCCAACCCGGATACCACGAATCGGTGAGGATCAAGTAGCCGGTTTTGTCGACCTTCGCGTTTATCACAACGCGCTCGGAGTGGTACTCCGCAATCGTGGCTTGCTCGTCCGCGCGGGCTTGCCCCGCGCCGTTGGGCGCATCTAATGGCGTGCCGTCGCTCAGCAGCGCGGTTTCCGCCGGCTGAAAGTTGGGCTGCTTCATTTGTGCGAGCGCGTCTTCGTCTTTCACAACTTCCGCCGCGTGAACGATGAATGCGCGCGGTAAGACATCCTTGTTTTCCCACATCGCCGCGGTATGGCTGCGGAACGCGAGCGCGAGGTCGTTGCGATGCAACAGCGCGGCAAGCGAGACTGCGTGACCTTGCGCGTCGATCAGCGAAACACTCTCGACGGTCAGCTCGGCATGGGGCAGAAACGATTTGACGCCGACGGCGGAAATCGTCATCTCCGACCCGAGGTCATAGTGTGCCACGTATTTTTCGCCTTGAAATGCGTGACCCACGGATGCCAAGTACGCCGGAAAAGAAATCGCTTCAGCCGGTTTGGAATGATCGACCTTGCCGATCTCCGCGAGTCCATTGTAAGCCCAGTCGGCGGTTTCTTGCCCCAGACGAATCGGCAGGGTGATTGGCTTTCCTGCGCTCAAAGTAAGCGTCAGTTCACCTGCCAGGAAACCGTCTGGCAGATTGGCGCTCTGGTCCGTGTAGGAGACAATTTCCAATCGAGCTGCCGGCGTGGGTGGAATGGCGGGTTGCTGGCTCAACAAACCAAGCGTCAAGCCGCCGTATGGTTCGGTCTCATCGAACGGCGATGGATCGCCGGGAGGCGCTGTCTGTAGCGGAAGCAGATAGTATCGTACATTCATCAGGTTCAGCATCGGCAAAGTCATTTCACCGACGTACTCTTTGGCTCGCTGTAATTCTAAAGGCGCGTAAACTCCTACGCCTTGTTTTCCATATTGAAGCGCAAGGTCTGGCCAAAGCGTCGCGCGCACTGCAGGCTGCGTCACTGATGGGAATCTGTTTACAAGAATACGGTAGTTGTTCTGATGACTGTCCATCGCCTGAACGGTTCGAGGTACTTGGACGAGATCTGCTGGTGAGGTCATTTGCGTCAGATTGGACAAGAAGACGGCGGAGAAAGTTTCCAGATCGAACACAGTCAATCCAATAACCATCGCGCTGAAAATAATCCGCGATGGCGGGTGAAACCGGGCAATAAGCAGGACTGTGATGCTCAATAAAATAAAGAAAGCAGGCAACCATCTCCATGTGCTCATCCAAAATTCGAGCGGCTGACTGTACGCCAGAACGATGACTGCGGCGGCTGTTGCCAAAAGCGCCAATACAACTATCGGTGACCTCCATCTGCCGCGGGGAAAATCAGGCAGCCGCCTCTGCAATTCTTCGAAACTAGTGGCGGCAAGGAAAGCAGCTGCAAAGGTGAACAGAAAGAGGAACCGCGCCGGTGCACGAAATCGATCGAACACGGGAACGTAATAGAGCCAATTGTAGACCGGATTAAATCCGCCTAGCGCAAGAAACAAACTAATCAGCGCAAGGGATAAAAGAGTCCACGTCCGCGTGTCGCGGCGCGCCAATGGCGCTAAGAAAGCGAGAGCAAGAGGAAGCACACCCAAGTATGCCCAGAACTCCATGTTAGCCGCGCTGGGTTGTCCTAGGTACCAGAATGGAGAGAGTAGTTGCGTTAGTGCGCTTGGGTCGAGCGAGTAGCTTGTGAAGAAAGCGATTCCCACTTCTTGTCCGCGGCCAGAAAGACCGGCGAACTCAGCCAAGGGCAACAATTGAATAGCGGCAATCCCTACGCCCAGAAGAATCGACAATAATGTTATGAACGCGGCCTCAGACGAATGCAGGAGAGAATTTGTAATCCAATCTCTCACCGGCTTGTTCAGCCGCGACTGACGGAGAAATGGATTGACCATCCCGAACAAAACAAATGCCGCTATATTTAAAAGCGCAATCGGTGGATACCCGGCTAGCAGTTGCAGACCAGTTGATATGCAAATCGCTAGGAACCACACGCGAGTGCTGGTTCCATTGACTTTGGCTTGCCAGTATTTTTGTTGGAACAAAATGAGCCAAGGTAACCAAGCCGCGACCGCCACAAGCGAGACGTGGGGTAAGTGTGCGGTCATAAAGCCGCTTCTGCCGAAGACTAGACCTGCAAGTAGAGCGCTGGGAATTCGGAAACCGCTAGCCCTGACCAAAATATACATTCCAAGCGAAGCCCAGGCGAAATTCAGTAAAATACTGATAGAGAGCGCGTATTCGACTGGCAACAGCCGGTAGAACATCACATTGAGGGGATAAAGCGCGGCAATCTGACCTTCGGCAAAAAGCGGAAAGCCGGCTTGCAAAGAAGGGGACCAAAGAGGAACCTGCCCTTGCGCCAAAGCACGTCCCAACTCAGTTCGGACGGGAAGAAAGAACCAAAAAATATCGCCTTCCGAAAAGACCTTTTGCATGGTGGTTATAGGCCAGTAGTATAGAAAGGGCCAAGCGATGAGCAATAAAACCGCGTAGGTATCCCATGACTTGGCTACGCGGTGTATTCTCTCAGACAAGGTAGACACCAGGCATTTCCTCTTCCGCTTCAATTCGTGCTCTTGATGCGCGTGGTTTCAGTATATCAGAACTTGCATGGCACAACAACTTGTGCGACGCGACAAAAAGATGAAGCAGGAAATATTCTCTGCTTCATCTTCTCCAAGACGATTGAGCAAATTCAATATGTTGACCAGCACGCCTCACGGACACGCCGGCGTCGGCGCGACACTTACGAAGGGGAGGAACATTAGGTTGCTACCCGATCCGGTGTCTGGCGCGTACGCGGGTGTTGATCCGAAGTAAGGCGTTCGTACTGGACTGAATAGCGCGGCGCGATTTGCCCTCAATCCTGCCGGCGTAAATGTGCGTTGAATGTCACTCACGCGTAGTTCGTCAAGTAGTCCATTCATACAACTGCCTGCGAAATCGCATCCCACTTGCCAATTGTAGACTAGGTTGATCGTACCACCTCTGTAAGAAGTATCCGTGTTCATCAATACGCCATCAACCCAGATCTCAGCTCCACGCGGTCCCCACGTTCCTGCCAAATGATGCCAACACACCTGCATGCTTGACACTGGCACCCCACTGTCGACCCAATGCATATTGGCGCCATCGAAGATTCCGAATTTTACATCGCCCTGACTTCCTCCCAGGAACAAGAGCGATGTTGTGCTGTTGTAGAACTCCGTTGCGGCAAAAATTGGTTGATTCGCCGATGAGTTTGCAAACTTGACCCAGGTTTCTACAGTTCCGGTTGTGCGCGGTCCCAGATTCCCAGTGTTGAGTTTTGAGCCATTCCCATCCAACCAGAGACCACCGCCAAATTTTCCATTCGGCACAATGGCTGCCTGTCCGCTCAGTCCCTTGTATTGCTGCGTCACTTCCTCTAGAACTGCCTTGTACGTGGGATATTGAACTTGGTAATTCAGATGATAAAGCGCCAATGTATTCGAGTCCACCGAATATTCACCGGTGGGGCTCACCGGCGTCCAGGTTGGCGTTGGTGTTATTGTTGGATCGACCGAAGCTGAGAACGTTCGCTGGATATTACTGATGCGCACCTCATCGATTCTACCAGTGAAGTAGTGATTGGATGAATCAGCGCCGATGAGAAAAGTGTTGTACGAGGGTAGTCCGCCGGTATAGTCTCCGCGCGGATACGCCGGACTCGTTGGCGCCATTACCGGGGTCTGGCAGACGGGATAATGCGAAGACATTTCTTGCATTTGAGGATTGCACATGTACGGAAATGGGTATATGTCAGCATTCGGGTCATTGTTGGTGACGCCGTGCAAGATACCATCCACCCAAATTTCCATCCCCCGTGGTCCCCACGTACCCGCAACATGATGGAATCGCCAAGTTTCATAGGGCCAGAGTACGGGCAAACCCCAAATGCCAAAATTCACAGTTTGATCGCTTCCATTCAAATACCGGCAAGGATTGATGCCGCTGTTTGCTGTATACGAATTACCATTTGAGATAATTGTGAAGACGAGCCCGACCGCGTCTTTCAACTCAAGGACATCGCCGGATGCTCCCACAGCGGTAATGATTGGAAAATTTTCTGACGCGGTATAGCATGCTTCTTTAAAGTCGACATACGCATCGATTGTTCCCTGGCTAAGAGGTCCCGTGTAGCCGGTGGAAACGTACGATCCGTTTCCATCTAGTTGGAGCGCGCCAGCGTAGACACCCGAAGCCGTAATCGTAGCATTTCCCATCATCGTGCCGGTGTAATTGCCTGTCGCATCAATGGCAATGTTCCCCGTTGGTGAATCGAAATGATACAGGGCGATGGTGTTCGCGTCAACCTGTGGTTGACCGGGAATTGATTGCGGCAAAAGGGAATATCGCGAAGATTGAACGACAGATGCCCGCGTTGGTGTTGGCGTCAACGTGGGCGTATTGGTCGGCAGAAGGTCCGCGAGGTTCTTTCCGGCGCTTGGAGTATGATCGACTGCAGCCGCGCCGGCTTGAGGCGCATTCACCGTTGCGGTCGCCGCGGCGATAAACACAAATGCCAAGAGCGAACATACCACTATCTGAATCGTACCGCGCACGCGTTGCGTAGCTTGAGACTGACGACGTTCTTCGTTCAACATCGAACGTATTTCCTTCCCAATTCAGATGTATCTTGCCCAACTCTTTCTGGACTGCGACTCAGAGTGGAATTATTCTATCCAGGTCATCACCCGTTGTCAATAGCATGCCCGATCAATCGTACCGGCGATCCTCTATTGCCCACAGACGCATTGGCTGGTTTCGCCTGACGCGCAATGGGTATCGACTTGAATTGACTTGATAGCAATCTCCGCCGGCGCATCGACCGGATCCAAGCGTAGCCGCGTGATATGGTCGCCTAAAAGCAGCATGCCGCTCTGAGCAATATCCACGCGATACGTGTGGAACTCGCCGTCGGCTTGGCCGGTGAACGATTGTTTGAGCGCCGGCGAGAAATCTTGCTGCCCGGATGCCAACCAGTAGACTTTTCCTTGAAATGTTGGCTGTGTCGTATTAACGCGCATCGTTATTTCGATGTCGCCGATCGCGATTGCCGGTATGTCAATTGTCGGGCTGCCCATAAACGGATCATTCCCCACCGAGCGGGTAACGAGCGCGCCGCTACGATTCTCAAATCCATCCAGTTGGTTCCACGGCGCCCAACCTTCTGAATCGCGAGTCATATCCCATGTTATCGCCGGCTGTGAAAAGCTAGCGCAGCGCACGCGCGTTTCCAACGTGGCAATCAGGTCCGTGCGCTCGGTGACTCGGCGGTGGTCGGCTAGAAAGAAATACGTATGGTCGAGATGGTCCAGCCAAATCGGGAACTTGGAGAACTTGGAGACCGCCACCGCTGGTCGTTGATAAGCGATACTCAATGCCTCGGGCAACCCAGCGCCAAAGACCGGCGCTCCCTCCGGTACCGAGTCTGGCACGCCGACGAACACAAGCCGCGCGTCAGGAGGAATCGTCGGGTGCAATTCCTTCACGCGTTGCACAATCTCCTGCGCGACCTGGCTGGCGCGAGCGTAAGCCTGATTACGCGAGAAAAGCATCGCGCTGTAAATGGCGATTAGCAAAATCAATCCGATTAGCCCTACGGCATTCGCGATCATATCCTTGCGCGTCAGCAGCGATGTAAGCACAATCGCAAGCAAAAGAGAAACGCCAAAGGAGGCAACATAGAACGAACGATCGTTCACGCCACCAACAGTCGTTGCGGCGAGCATGACCGGAATCCAGATCAAGCCGAAGAGCACCGCCGGTCTCAAACGGTAAGCCAGGAGTAACACCGCTACACAAGCTAAAGCAACCCATCGTATCTCGTCGATAGTTCCGGACCATGGATCAAAAACACGCAGCAGATTGAAATCCACATAGTAGAACCAGCCTTCTGGTGCAAGAATCAGCCCGCGGTACCCATGACCAAAGAAAATTAATCGGATCGCAACCGCAATCCAAAATGGGACGTACCCTACATAAACTCGGGGTGCACGATTCCAATCGCCAGGATGGTAAACTAAGTCATAGACCAGCAACATAATCGGAAGCGCGAGCGCGATTTCTCTCGAAGATAACGCCAGCACAAATGCTCCCAGCGCAACGAAATAGAACCGCGGAGCAAGACGCTGCCGATAGAGAATATAAAAAATCAAACTCACGAAAGAATATATCGCGCACCACACATCGTAGTTAGCCGCAAGCCAGGATACCGCTTCCGCGTGGACAGGCATCATTGCGAAGAGGAGCGCCGCGATTGCCGCGGTCATTCGCTTGCGCGTTAACAGATAGCTCAAAATAGAAACGGCAAATGACGTTATCAAATGGAATAGAACTGCCGCGACATGGTATCCGTACGGCTCAAGACCAAAAGTGACGTAATTGAGCAGCCAAAACACGTGACCCATCGGACGGAAAACCGCATAATTCACAATCCCGCCGACAAGCCACTCGTACCACAGCCGTCCGCTCAGCAATGGCTGAATATTGAAATACAAATACCGTAGGAAACTGAAATCGTCAGCGTTGAACAGTGCAGTGAAAGATGGACTGTAAAGAATACCGATCACTGCGATCAACGCCAGAACGATGACCCGGTTGGAAGTCAGTCCCGAAATGCGCGGCAAATGTTTTGAAAATCTGTTCATCCACGACCCGTGCGTCTCGGTCAATGAATCCTCACTTCACCCACCGTGAATATCTGTCCGCTAGGCGTCGTCAGATTTTGTACCGTCGCCGAATTGTAGACGACGATCTGAAGCCGATACGTCCCCGGCGCGGCGTTGGGCGGCGCAAAAAAGCCCTCGTCGTCCTGTACGATTTCGTTCGATGTCCAGCCGACGGTCGGACGCAAGCCGCTTGCCGGCTCGGAATCGCGCTGGACAATCACGCGATTCTGCGCGTCGACCAGCCGCAGCGAGATCGTGAACCGCGTCGAGACGGATTGGGGCGCGCGCCAGAAAAACGTGGCGAGCGCGAAATCACCCGCGTGCAGCGTGCTGGACGGATAGACCGTATATCCAAGCAGGTCAATCGCGCGCCCCTCGGAATCGGTGAACGTCGTCATCGGCGCACTCTGCGGCGGCGTCGCCTTTGGCGGCAAGTTCAACACGCGCCACAACTCGCCGACGCGCGTTAGTCTGAATTCGTCTGCCAGCGCGCCCAGCGTCTCTGTGTCTTTCGGATACACCGTCATATAGACGGGCTGCCCCGCGCGCACCGCTTTTTCGATGTCCTGTTGGCGCGAGCCATACGGCACTTCGCCGAGTTGATATTTTTGGATGATAACTTTCCATCGCTGCAGATCAGTCCGCTGTCCGTCGACGTACATCGCGTACTCCAGCGGCGTCAGCGATTCCCATGAGCCGACGATGATCGCATTCTTTTCGAGTGGCTGCGCCAGGTTTTCCTGCCACGTGTTGATCGCGTCCGTCCGCGTGCTGAAATCGTTCGTCGAGTAATTCTGACGAACGAGGAAGACGACGACGGCGGCGAACGCGACGACGATGGCGGCTTGCGCCACGCCGCGCACGAGACGCGTCCAATGCGCGGCGAGCCAATCCCATACGACCGCGATTCCAACGGCGGTGAAGAAGAGAAAGGTGATGAACGACGCCAGAAAGAACTTGTCGATGTCGATCACCCAGAAGATCACGCAGAACGCGCTGTTCGCCAGATTCGCCAGCAAAATAAACAGGAACACTTCTCGCGCCGGCAACGCGCGGGACCAGCCGCGCGGCACGCGATCCAGCGCGAGCGCTGCCATTCCGATCAGCCCGGCGACAAATCCAACCGCGGTGAATTGCTCGATCAGCATCGGAATGTACAAATCGGTGACACGGCTGACCAACCAATCGGGTGGACCAAAGCGCCACGACGCGCTCACATAGCCGCCGAGAATTTCGGCGTTAAAGTCTTTCCAATGGAATTCGACGCCGACATCGCTTTCGCCGCGCCACCAAATGTAACTGTAAAGCAGCAGCGGCGCGACGAATGCGACAACCAAGGCGAGGATGCGGCGGGGCTTGAACAGCGTGCTGCGCGCGAGCCACGCGCGGAGGATGGCGACAAGGTTACCCGTCGGCTTTTGATCGGCGAAGGTTATCTGATAATCCGCGATTAGCACAAACACCGCAATCGCGGGACCGAACCACATGATCGTCCGGTGATTGGTGAGACTCAAGCCGAAGACGAAAACCGGGACGGTGAGATCGACTTTGCCGATGCGCCACAGGAAAAAGAAAAGTGGAATAAGAATGACGAACAGTGAGTTCAACGTATACGGTCGCGGGATGATCGCCTGCGACCACTCGACGCGCGACGCCGTGAGGAGCAGCGCGCTGAGGACCGCAACCCAACGGTTCTGTGTCAGGAATTGAACGAAGAGGTAGAGCGCGGCGATGGTCAGCGCGCCCCAGAACGCCGAGTACAAATTCGCGCGCGTTGCCATCGTGCCGATCGGTACGAGGATGGTGAACAATTTGCCGAGCAGAAAGAAAAGCGGATAGCCGGTGTGGCTCACGCCAAGGCGGAAAATGTTGATTTGGAATTCGCCTTCGTCACCGTCGAGCAGACCGGGCGCCATCGTACGCGCGTACAATGCCAGCGACGCGGCGAAGAGCGCCAGCGCGATCGCCCAATCGACGCGCGATAGAAACGACCACCGCGACATCAAGGCGCCAAGTTTCGTTTGACTTGGCTTGGTATCTTGGTAAACTTGAGCTGTCTGTGTCATTGTCCTACCTCAATCGGCAGTGCGACATGATCGCCTGCCGGGTTTCCTTTCCCGTCGGTCACTGGCAGCCGCGCGCCAGCGGGCGCGCGGCTGCCAGTGACCGACGGGAAAGGAAACCCGGCAGGCGATCATGTCGCACTGCCGATTGAGGT
>DAIDTM010000401.1 GCA_027457205.1 Anaerolineae bacterium
CGTCGACGAGAAGAACCTTGGGCTCGAGAATGAGGGCCCGAGCCAGTGCGAGCATTTGGCGCTCACCCCCGCGCAGCTGGGACGCGCGCCCCACGCGGAGCGCATCGCGCGCGTCGCGCTCGATGGCGGAACCGGACGCCAGCGATTCCAAGTCGCCGTGATTCCCGCACGTGCACAGCGGTCCGCGCGGCTCCAACGTTTGATGCCCCACTTCACCGGCGAAACCGCGCCAGCCGAGAAAGACTTCCCGGTTGGCGATGATGCCGCCGCCGACGCCGGTGCTGATCGTTATGAAAATCATGTGATCGATGCCGCGCCCCGCCCCGTAGCGATGTTCCGCCAGCGCCGCGACTTTGGCATCGTGACCGATGAACGCCGGAATGTGAAATTCGTTTTCGAGCCGCGCTTTCATTGGAAAGTTGGACAAGCCCGGCAAGTTGAGCGCGCCCAGAATGATGCCGCGCTTGGAATCCAGCGGACCGGGCGAGCCATAGCCGATGGCGCGCACGCTCGACCAATCGCTCACGACTTGGCGCACTGTGGCGGCAATGCGCGAGAAAACGGCTTCCGGTCCTTCGGACGCGCGCGTGTCCGCTCTGGCGCGATTCAAGATTTTTCCATGCCGATCGCACAGCGCCGCGCGGACTTGAGTTCCTCCTAGATCGATAGCGACCACCAAATCATTCATAGAATTATTACTCCCCCATGCCAGTATAACACGATTCGGCGTAAAACCAGAAACCCGTTTTCCGCGAGAAAAACGGGTTTATGACTGGTCATGCGATTCGTAGATAATACAGCGGCGATGCTTATAGTACGCGCCGCAGCCATTCAGAAAGCGATTGCATCTGGTTCTGAGCTTTCCGGCTGTCAGCCCTTCAGCGACGCGCGGTAAACCGCCTGCACCTCGTCCATATCGCGATTCAGATCAATTGGCATAACCTGGAACCGGCGGGCGGCTAAATCTCGCCTTGTGTAACCGCCCAGCAGAGCGCGGTCAGCGACAAGCCGTCCAAGATTTCGTTCCGCGCGATCAGCCCGCGCACCGCTTGCGGCGAAAACCAGCGCAGCCCGATCACCTCGTTCGTGTCCTCGATCTCGCCGATGCGCGTGACGCCGCGCGCGATAAAGACGTGGAACACCTGATTGCTCGATCCATTCGACGGATGGTAGCGTCCGAGATACTTGAGCGACCCGGCGCGGTGTCCGGTTTCTTCGCGCAGTTCGCGCACGGCAGCTTGTTCCGGCGTCTCGCCGTCATCGATCTTTCCCGCCGGCGCTTCCCAGCCGCGCGTATCGGTCTGAAAGCGGTAGTGATCGATCAAGAGGACCCTGCCGTCGTCCGCGATCGGCACGACCGCCGACGCCGCGTGTTTGTAATCGACCAGATGAATATCGCGCAGAATTTGACCGTCCGGCAGACGGATGTCGACTTGCTGCATATCGATCCAGCCGCTGGCGTAGACGGTGCGGCGCGCGAGCACTTGCCAGGGTTTCATCGAGTCGGTCATTGCGCCTCCGTGAATTGCAGATTTAACGATCGACTCAACCCGGCTTCCAAGAATAGCGAATCTCCGACGCGACCAGCTTCTCGCTGTAATCGAGCCGGAACACACCATAGTGATTCTCCGGCGAGTCGCCCGGGATCGGCGGATTGCCCGCCAACCCTTTGGGAAAATCGGTAAGAATCCAAAAGACCGAACCGCACATCTGGTATCCGTCGAGCAGCGCGAAGACGCTGCTATAGTGCAGCATCTGATCGAGTTCGGTGTGCGCGCCGTCAAACCCCGGACCGCCGGTCGCCAAGCCAAATTCCTCCAGCAACACCGGCTTGGTCGTCGTCGATTTGTAGAATTGGAAAAGTCCGCCCAGGTTTTCGATCTTGTCGTAAAAGTGGAAGCACCAGAAATCCAGATCGTTGTCAAGCGCGGCAAAGTACTTGCCGCGCGCGCGGTCGATCCAGCCGATGGTTTGCAAATGCTGTGGATCGAGCGCGCGAATCTGCGCGGAGACGCGTCGAAAGAAGGGAATCACGGACTCGGCGCCGACGATACTGATGGCGCGGTCGGGTTCGTTCTGCAAATCCCAACTCAGGATGCGCGGATCGCCGACGAACGCCGGGAGAAATTCCTTGAGGTATTCTTCCGCGATCCACTGATTGGTGGGCTGGTATATTCCCCAGTCCATACCATCGAACAAGGTGACGATGACCTTGAGATTGAGCCGCGCCGCGATACCGAGAAACTCGCGCACGTTCGCGATGTACTGCGGCGACGGCGAGTAATAGAATTGAAACGACACCGCCGGGTTGCCCAGCGAGGCTTGATAATCGATGAAAACGCGCACGACGTTCGCGCCTAGCCCCGTGGCAAGTTGCAGTTCGCGCTCGGTCTCCTGCGCGTCCCATTCACCAACGTTGAACATCCGCCAGGGATGGCGCATCGGATAATAGTTTAGCCCTTTGATGGGAAAACGCGCACCGTGAAGGAAAAACTGGTCGCCGCGGATGGTGACAAGCTCAAGCGCGCCCGGCGTCGCCGTGATCGACGGCGCTGCCGTTGGCATTGGCGTGGGCGATGGCACGAGGGTGGGTATCGCCGTTGGCGTGATCGACGGCGCGGCGGTTGGAGGCAAGCGAGTTGGTGTGGCGTCAGGCGTTGGCGTTGGAGTCGATATCGCGCGTCCGCACGCGGTCGCCACCGCGCTGCCCAAAGACGCGGCGGCAAGTTTCAAAAAGTTTCGGCGGGTGAGCATGATGGCGCGATTGTAGCACAAGGAGAGCGAGAGCGCAAAAAGGATTTCCGCGTCGAAAGCCGCGTCTTCCACTCGTCCCGCCGAAACCGATATGTCAGAAGCGTTACGGGAGCGTCGCGTCCGCCGGCATGCCGGGTTTGAGCGCAGAATCCGGATTGGCGAGCTGTAATTTGACGGCAAAGACCGTATTGACCCGCTCGTCTTTGGTCTGTACGTTGCGCGGCGTGAACTCGGCTTGCGGCGCGACGAAGATCACTTTGCCCGTAAATACTTTATTCGGGAACGAGTCAACCTGCACGCCGATTTGATCGCCCAGTTTGATTTGCCCCAGGCGCGTTTCCGGAACGTAGATCGTCAGTTGTACCGGATCGAGTTGCGTGATCGTGAGCAACGCGCCGCCAGGCGTTGCCAACTCGCCCACGTGCGCCACGCGCTGCGCGACGATTCCATCCGTCGGGCTGGTAATCGTCAGATTGGCAGCTTGTACCCGCAGCACCGCGAGCGCGTCTTGTGCTTGCTTGACCTGTGCGGTTGCAACCGCAATCGCATCGGCAGTCGGCGTGAGACGGTCGAGCGCGGCTTGCGCTTGCTGCACCTGCGCTTGCGCGGCGGCGAGTTCGGCGCTCGTCGGATGCGAACGCGCGTCATTGAACGCTGCCAGCGCCGCGTTGTAATTGCTCGTCGCCTGCTGGAGCGCGAGCGACTGCGGCGTCATCGCGATAAACGGGTTGCTCGCGCCGCCGATGCGATCGTACGCGGCTTGCGCTTGACCGAGCGCGGCTTGTGCGTTGTCCACTTGCGCCTTTAGCGGCGCGAGTTGATCCACCGTTGGTCCCGCGCGCACCTTATCGTCGTTCTGCTGCGCGGCGACGAGCGCGGCTTGCGCGGCAGTCACATCGGAAGGACGAGGTTCACTCGTGAGTTGCGCGAGCTGCGCTTGCGCCGTATCGACGGCGGCTTGCGCCTGCGCGATCTGCGCGTTGAGCAGCGCCGGGTCGAGCCGCACAAGAGCTTGCCCCGCCGTCACACGGTCGCCTTCGTTGACCGTGATGGCTTGAATGCGCCCGTTGATTTCCGACATGATGTTGATCTGATCGCTTTCGATAAAACCGGAAACGACCATTTGATCGTTCGCTGCGGCGGCGATGGGCAGATTGCCGGTGCTGTAGAGATAATAACCACCGCCCAAGACCAGTACCGCCAGAACGATCGCGCCGATGATTACACGTTGTTTCATGTTTCCTCCAAGATTTAGTGGGCAGTGGATAGTGGTTAGCGGACAGACATGCTTTGGCTACTACCCATTGACCACTGACCACTAACCACTACTCACTTGCCTCAACCGTGCGATGAACACATCTTCCAGCGACGGCGCAATCGTCTCGACGCGCGTCACCGTCACGCCGTTCGCCTGCAGCAGCGCGCGCGCTTGCGAAATGCGTCCAACCGCGCCTGCGCCCATCGCATGGATCGTCGAACCGTAGAGCGCGACTTCGTCAAAGAGTTGCGATTCGCGCAGCGTCGGCAACGCCGTTTCGAGCGGCGCACAATCGATTTCGATGACTTGCGCGCCAAAAGTTGTTTGCTCTGTCATCGCGGAGGGCGTCCCTTCGGCGATGATCCGACCCTGATAAATGAACGCGAGGCGATGACAATTCTCCGCTTCGTCCATGTAGTGGGTCGTCACCAGAATGCTCGTGCCCTTTTCCGCGAGCGCGAAGACCAAGTCCCACAGTCCGCGCCGCGACGTCGGATCGTCGCCGGCGGTTGGCTCATCGAGAAAGAGAAACTGCGGCTGGTGCGGGAGCGCGCACGCGAACGCGAGGCGCTGCCGTGAGCCGCCCGCGAGATTCGCCGCGCGCTGTTTCTCCTGTTCGGCAAGTCCGACCACCTGAAACAACTCGGCGCGGCGAGCGTTGACTTGATGGCGCGGCAAGCCATAGACGCCGGCGTAGAAATCGAAATTCTCGGCAGCGGTCAGATCGGGGTAGAGCGCGAATTTCTGTGAGACGTAACCGACGCGCGCGCGAATTTCTTCCGCTTGGCGCGCCACATCGTAACCCAGCACGCTCACTTCGCCCGATGTGGGAACGAGTAAGCCAAGCAGGATGCGAATCGTCGTCGTCTTGCCCGCGCCATTTGGACCGAGCAAGCCAAAGATTTCGCCGCGCCGCATCGAAAACGAGACGTGATCCACCGCAGTGAAATGATCGAACTGCTTGGTGAGATTTTCTACGGAGAGTGAAGTAGTATTTGAATTCATATTTATCAACCCGACGAAGGACCAACGACGGAGGACGGAACGCCAACCTTCGTCCTCCGTCCTTCGTCATCCGTCTTTGCTCCCCAGCATCAGCACGAACGCGTCTTCCAATCGCGGGGGCGCGATGCGCAAGTGGCGTACCTGAATGCCGTGCTCCTGCCACATCGCTTCCAGCGCGCTCTGCCGATCTGCGCGGTCGATGAGCAGCCGTACCACGTCGCCATGCATTGCCGCATTCCGCACGCCGGCGTGCGTGGCGGCGAGGGTACGCGCCCGCATCGCCTGATCGGTTTCGCCTTCCAATACTACCGCCGGCATGTTCGCGCGCAGCGCAGAGGGCGCGTCGCAGGCGATCAATTCGCCGTGATGCATCAAGCCCACGCGAGTGCAACGTTCCGCCTCGTCGAGGTACGGCGTGCTGACGACGATGGTCACTTTTTGCACGCTCTCGCCTTCGAGAGATGGTTCTTTTGAGGCGCGCCCTTCAATCGGCGAGACCGTGCGACCTTGAAGGTGGACGTCGGTGATCAAGTCCAAGAACTCGCGGCGGCTGACCGGGTCGACGCCGGTGGTCGGCTCGTCGAGCAGCAGCACGCGCGGATGGTGCATCAGCGTCGCCGCGAGCGCGAGTTTCTTTTGCATCCCGCCCGATAGATTCTGCGCGCGCCGCGATTTGAATTCGATGAGCCGCGCAAAACCGAGCAATCGCTCGACCTGGGCGTGGCGTTCCGCAAGCGGCGCGCCGTACATATCCGCGAAAAAATTCAGGTTCTCGATCACCGTCAGGTCGCGATAGAGCGCAAACCGCTGCGGCATATAGCCGATCAATTGCTTGACCGCTTCGGCGTCGCGCGTCACGTCGAGCTGGTTCACCGATACGCTCCCGGAGGTTGGCAGCATCGCGGTCGAGATCACGCGCAGCGTCGTGGTCTTGCCCGCGCCGTCGGGACCGATCAGTCCGAAGATTTCTCCGTCGGCGATTTGAAACGAGACGTTCTTGACGGCGACCGTTTCTCCAAATTGCTTGGTGAGGTGTTCTAGTGAAATCATATCTCTCTCGGAGGCGAGCGTTAGAACGTTGGAACGTTCCAACGTCGCAACTTGATCATTCCAGTCTCTTCTTGAAGCTCAGCGACGCGCCGACGATCACGACCACGCACGCGACGACCAACACGATCATCGGTGTGCTGAGCGCCTCCAGCCCGACACCTTTAAGCATGATGCTGCGGAAAATAATGACGATGTAACGCGCGGGGACAAAGTACGAAATCGCTTGCAGCGGACCGGGCATCGCCTCCACCGGAAAAAGGACGCCGGAGAGAAAGAAACTCGGCAGTGTAAAGAGGTCGGAGAGCTGTTGAGATTCCTGGTTGGTGCGCGCGTTCGCGGAAATAAAGATACCCACTCCGAGCGTGGTCAGCACATACAGCGCTGCGGCGACTAGCAGCAGTGGAAGACTGCCGCGAAACGGTACGCCAAACCCGACCACTCCCACGACCAGAATCTCGACTAGGTTGATGAACGAGATGAACACGTACGGGACCACTTTGCCAAGATTCAATTCCCATGATTTGATCGGCGTTACCACGAGCTGCTCGATCGTTCCCTGTTCGCGCTCCTTGACGATTGACGCGGCAGTGAATTGGGTTGTCATTAGCCCCAGAATCAAGGCGACCATTCCTGGAACGATGAAACTCATCGGGTTCAAGTCAGGATTGTACAGGACACGCGGGCGAATATCGATGCCGACCGGATTCGCGGCAGTACTCCCCGCCGCCTGCTGTTTGATTTGCGCGCCGAGCGCCTGCCCAATCGATTGAGCGGCGGCGAACGCGCCTGTACCAACGGTTGGGTTGGAACCGTCGATCAAAACCGAAACCTGCGCGTCTCCGCCTCGCAGCAGGTTCGCGCCGTAACCGGAGGGAATGATGATCCCGACCTGCACGGTGCCGCGTCCCAACATCGCTTCGATGGCTGGCTCACTTTGCGCGTATTGGGTGAACGAAAAATAACCGGACGCGCGATAGGCATCCAGCAGTTGGCGGCTCTGCGCGGTTTGGTCGCCATCGTACACCGCGGTTGGCACATCGCTGACGGTTGCGCCCGCGATGGGAGCGAACAACAGCACGTAGATGACCGGGAAGACGAGCATCGTGATAAAAGTGCCGGGATCACGAATGATGTGAATAAATTCTTTGCGAATCATCGCCATAAGTCGAGTGTTCATGTGCAGTTCCTTTGAAGTTGGGCGGTGGAGGTCAGAGGTTAGAGGTTGGGAACAGCGATCTCCAATTTCCAATTTCTAACTTCCAGTTTTTCGTTGGACCAAAATCAGCGTCAAGCCGAGATCGCGCACTTTGCCGAGCGCTCCAAAGAGCGCGGGCTGATCCGCCATCTCACCGCGCAGAATCGTTTCGCCGGATTCCGTATAGACGATCTCCAGATCGCCAAACCACTTGGTCCATCGTTCGTCGAGATGTTCCGCGACCCGAATTTCATAACACGCAGGGTCATCCATAATCCTCCGTTTCGTTTCTGCGCACAGTGTACGCAAGCGAAGGTGGAGTGTAATCAGCCAAAGGTCTGAAGCGCGGGTGGAGCGTAAAAGGAGCGGGTGGAAAAGAAAAAGACCCGAAGGGTTTCTAGAAACCCGTCGGGTCTGCGCGTGTAAGACAAGTCTACAGCAGCTTGATCTCGCGCGCCCGCGCGAGCGCCTGGGTGCGGCTCGCAACGCCAAGCTTGCCATAGATGTTGTTGATGTGCGTCTTGACCGTGCTCACCGCGACCACCAAGCGGTCGGCGATCTCCGGGTTGGATAAACCTTGATCGATGAGGCGAAGCACCGCGAGTTCGCGCTCGCTCAATGGCTCTGCCATTGAAGATTTCAGATTTATGACACCTGCACTTGCAGCAGGTGCAAGTGTTTCAGATTTATGATTTGTTTCTACAACGGCAACAGGGAACGCAGCCAAGAGTCGGTTGACGTATTCCACAAGAGGTTGGTTTTCGGGGTTGGTGTCAATCTGAAATCTTAAATCAGAAATCATAAATTTCATTGGCTCGCCCAAGTCTACAAACGTCCGCACGTATCCTTCCGGTTCCGCAAGCGAGAGCGCGCGCGTCAGCGTGGTCGTGGCTTGCGCGTCATCGCCCTGCCCGTGCCGCGCAAGTGCCAGCAATGCCAAGACTTCGATCAGCATCCGCGTTTCTCCCGACGCCTGTGTCTGGACCTGCAATTGCTCCAACGCTGGCGCGGCGCGATCAAATTCGCGCCGGGCGATCAACAACCGCGCGTTGGCAACCGGCGCTTGCGCGCCTTGCATAAACCACGTGGCTAGATCATCCGCCGGTATTTCGCGCGCCGCCTGCGCGGCATCGTCCAGGCGGTCCTGCTGGATCAAAATCTTGACGTGTCGCGCAGCGATGAATCGAATCTCGACGGGGACATTGCGCTTGCGCGCGAGAGTCATGGCTTGTTTGCCCAATTCGATTGCGCCAGCAAGATCGCCCTGCGCCTGCTTGATCTGCGCCAGCGCGATGAGGGCGTAGGATTCAAATTCCTCATTCCGTTCCAGTCGAGCGATCGCAAGCCCCTGCTCCGCATGTTGCGCGGCGGCGTCCAGTTCATTCCACTCGTAAAATAATTCGGCAAGTCGGACGTGCGCGTAGCCGGAGAAAATCGAGCTAAAATCCACAAGCGTCGTAGAAGCCCGCATCTCAATTTGGCGATGGTAAGAAGCCGCCGCGTTCCGGAGTTTGCCAGCGGCAGTCTCCGCTTCGGCAAGCAGCATCGTTAGAAACAGCGCCGTGATATTGCTGAATTCCGCTTGGGGATCAGTCGAGTCGGTAACGGTTGTCGTAGCCAAGGCATGGTGCGCCGCCTCGATCGCATGCGGCAAATCGGAGCGAAGGAGCGCAACGGTCGCGCGCATCAGAGCCGCCACGCCGTGAACCAACGGATCGAGCTGGGCGTCGTCCAGGTGAGACAGGCGCGCTTCCATCAGATCGAAATTACCGCTGCCGGCAAGCGCGGTCGCGTACCAAACGCCAAGCGAGGGATTCGCCTGGATCAAGGTATCTGGCAAAGCCGCGAGCCAATTTCGGAGCGTGCGGTCTTCGCTGCGTATAAGCAACGCCGGCGCGATTTGTTCGATCAAGCGCGCGGCGCGCTTGAACTCCTGCGCCGCCAGCGCGTGATCGATTGCCTCGTTGACAAAACCGTTTTGCTCGTACCACGCGCTGGCTCGCCGATGCAGTTCAACGATTTGCTCCGGCTGAGATTCCTGGAGGCGGTTCTGCAGCAGATCGTCAAAGAGATGATGATAGCGGTACCACTCGCGTTTATCGTCGAGTGGAACGACGAAGAGGTTCGCCTTTTCCAACTGCGCGAGCGCTTGCGCGCCGTCGTTCCGCCCGGTGATCGCATCGGCAAGCGAGGCGTTCATCTGGTCCAGAATACTCGTTTGCAGGAGAAAGGATTGGATTTCCGGTGTTTGGCGGCGCAAGACTTCTTCCGTCAGGTAATCCAGAACGAAACGATGGCTCCCGGCGAACGCGTTGACGAACCCGGCAATGTCCTGACGTCCCTGCATCGACAGCGCCGCCAGTTGCAGTCCGGCGATCCAGCCCTCGGCGCGCGCGTCCAGCGCGGCAATCTGCTCCGACGTGAGATTCAGCCCCATCCGTTCGTTGAGAAACGCCGCCGCCTCGTCAGGCGAAAAGCGCAGGTCGGGCGCGCGCAGCTCGACGAGTTGACCGCGCGCGCGCAAACGCGCCAGCGGCAGCGGCGGATCGGCGCGCGTGGCGATGACGAGATGCATCGGCGGCGGGAGCCGGTCGAGCAAGAATCCCATCGCTTCGTGAATGGCTTGCAGCTCGATCAGGTGGTAATCGTCCAGCACCAAAACAAAACCTGCCCCGAGCGGAGTCGAAGGGTCGTGGGGAATCGCGGCGATGTCGTTGCTCAGCAG
>DAIDTM010000402.1 GCA_027457205.1 Anaerolineae bacterium
CGCAATCGTCCATCGTCACGCCGCGCACCGGCACGAACGGCACAACATCCGTCGCGCCGATGCGCGGATGCTCGCCGCGATGCGCGTCCATGCCGATCAGGCGCGCGGCGGTGGCGACGCCGCGAAATGCCGCGTCTTCCACCGCCGCCGGCTCGCCGGCAAGCGTGATGACGGAGCGATTGTGGTCCGCGTCCATCTCGCGGTCCAGAATCTTGACGCCGGCAATTGTCATCGCGCGGACGATTTCCTCGACAACCTCCGCGCGGCGACCTTCAGAAAAGTTGGGGACGCATTCGACAATCTTGTCCATTGGCTTTTGCCTGACGGAGGACGGACGACGGAGGACGAATTGGGTTTCCGTCTTCCGTCCTCCGTCTAGATTTTCTTCATCACTTCCAAGAACTGATCCACCTCTCGCGCGATGTTGTAATGCGCTAAGCCGACGCGCACCGCGCCGCCGTGTTCTTCCAAGCCGAGCCGCTCCATCAGCGCGAGCGCGTAATAGTTGCCGTCCCAGACGTAAATGTTCTCACGTCCTAGACGCTCTGCGATTTCGCGCGGTGTTTTTTCTTTCAGCGTGAACGCGACCGTCGGCGTGCGATAGCCGAACCGCGCGTAATCTGTGATGCCGTAAATCTGCACGCCCGGTATCTCGCACAAGCCGCGCATGAGCCGCGCGAAGAGATCGCGCTCGTACACTTTGATGGCAGCCAGCGCGGTCTTTAACTGCAAGCGGCGCCCGCTGAACGATTTGAACTGCGCCGCGTAGGGCGCGCCGTACTGGTCGCCGACGGACGCCAGGTAATCGATCGCCGCGCACGCGCCGGCGATGCCTTCGTGGTTCGCCGTGCCGGTCTCGAATTTATCCGGCGGCTGCTTGCCGGACGGTCGGACCTTGTACGCCTGCACGCGATTCAGCAGATCGTACTTGCCGTAGAGGACGCCGAGATGCGGACCGTAGAATTTATAGACCGAACATGCCAGCAAATCGCAGTCGAGGTCTTGCACGTCAATTGGTTCGTGCGGCGCGAGATGCACCGCGTCGATGAACACGAGCGCGCCCGCCATGTGCGCGAGCGGGATGATCGTCTTCAAATCGTTCATCGAGCCAACGGCGTTGGACGCGCCGCCGACCGCGACGACTTTCGTTTTCGTGCTGAGGTGCTTTTCGAAATCCGCCATATCGAGCGTGCAGTCGTCCGGGTGAATGTCCACCCAGTGGACGACCGCGCCGCGCTCTTCCAGCGCCAGCCACGGCGCAATGTCCGCGTCGTGGTCAAGCCGCGTGACGATGATCTCGTCGCCCGCGTTGAGCAGGCGGCTCAGCGCGCGAGAGATGCTGAAGGTCAGCGTCGTCATATTCGGACCGAAGACGATTTCGTTCGGCGCGCGCGCGTTCAGAAAATCGGCGAGCGCGACGCGCCCATCCGCCAGCACGGCATCGGTGCGCCGCGAGGTCGCGAACGCGCCGTGTGTGTTCGAGTTGGATGTGAGATAGTAATGGCTGACCGCATCGATCACCTCTTGCGGTACTTGCGTGCCGCCGGGGTTATCGAAAAAGATCGCGCCGGAGGCGAGCGACGGAAAGTGCGAACGGATGGCATCGACATTGTAGGACATGGTTCTCCTGTGGTGAATGGGGTGTAACGAGTGATGGGAAATGCGCAATTGAACGTCGGTTGCTTTCAGCTATGTTATGCGCCTCGTCCGGTGGGATGCTGCGGCAAGGTCTTTTCGGGAATGATCCCTTCCTGATTCGACCAGCGGGCGAACAGCCACGCCAATGTCATCGCGGGGACAAAGTTGGTGAACGGGATAAGGTCTTTGATCACGGCGACGCCGCGCAGTGGTCCGAGTCCGAGGTAACTCAGCAGCACCCAGGAAATCGGCGCGGAGAAGATATCCATGCTCAAGTCCAGCAAGTCGAGTACGATCACGACGATCAACGGCGTTGCGCGCAGAGCCACCAAGAAATCGGCGTTGGGCGGAAGGTTGATGCGGCGTATCCTTACGACGATCCAGACCAGAAGCAGCAATGCGATCAGAATCGCGCTCCCTAGCAATGCCAGGAAGATCCACAAGAGCGTGCTTGGGTCCCATGTGATTTGCAAATTCACCTCGCTGATTATTTTGATAATGTCACATTCGGTAAATTGCCACAGATGACTGTGCCTGAACTGCGGCACAGCCAACACAGAATTTCACAGAAAGTGTTTCGGTGTGGTTCTGTGACTAATCGGGCATTGGCAAATTATGAACCGATGAGATCGGGATAGGTTCGCGCGATCTCTTCGTATTCTTTGGTGATCTCATCCCAGGAATGATTTCCAAGTGTGATGGCGACGTCCAATACCCGCAACCTGCCTACACATTGATTCCCCTGCGATGCTCGATCGCCCAGCCGCAACTGCTGCGTCAAGCCGGTGCTCACCGCCGAGATGAACGCGAGACTCGCGGCGACGATACAGGCGATCCGCCAACCTTGATCCGGCAAGTTGACGGCCGACCCTGTTACGGCAGTGCCGCCCGCTATCAACGTGGTCAGCGTGGAACTCACGATGCCGGCGACGAGAAGGCGCGTGTTGGTCGTACGAAGACTGGCGGTGTGATTTTCCGCCGTCCGGAGACTTGCTTTCACCATTTGCGCGAAGGCAGTGTGATCCAGCCCAGATGCGTCAGCCATATTTACCTCGTGCGTTCACGGAATTACGAGTGCGCCGTGCGTCGAGTCTTGCCGCGCCTCACCACACCAACCGTGTCCGGAGCCGCGTGCGATTTGCTTGCTCTGCGCGGCTCCGGTTGGTATGGCGCTCGACCATCAAGGTCGCCTACGAATTGCGGCAAGCGCCTATGCCCCAGCGTTTGGCGAATCGCCATGTTCTCGCCGAGGTGATACCAGTAATGGTAGATCACGCGCTGCAGAAGCGACCCAAAAAGGTAATCGCTCAGTCTGCCATTTCTGACCACGCGCTGCTGCAACTTTTCTACGGTGAGTGTCTCCAGCCACGGATCGGCGGCGGTGGTGATCGCCTTCCACGCCGCCCACATCTCGTCCAGCGCCGGCGTGCTGGCAGGCGCGCCGTATGCAAACCGCTTGTCAATTTCTGGCAAGGGCATTTGATCTTGACCGTAGAACAGGAAATATCTTTGCTCTTGCCAAGCCAAGTGTCCGATATTCCAGCTGATGCAGTTCATGGGCAGGAACCGTCTGCGCGCTTCGGCGTTGCTGAGACCCTTGAGGGCGCGCCGGAATTCGCTCCGGGTGAAACGTAATTGAAGCACGAGTGGATGAGTCACTTGATTCTCCTCTGCGGCAAGCGCGCAGTACTCCCATTGCGTGGGCATGACCGCAAACGCTCCAGCACCACGCAACGGCACACCGAAATGGCAACGACATTCGCGCTAACCAACCGATGTACCAGCAAGCCGCGCGTGCCGTTGTCGGCGTGTGTGTTAGCGGCAGGCATATTATTCATTCGAGGTTCTGTCCGTGCGCGTTCTCATGTTTTACTTTTCGGTTCGTAATGGAGCCAGACGATTCCACATTCAAAAGATTTCGCTTTTACCAAACTCATGTCTAGTTTGCTTTCAAGGTCTTTGAAAATTGAGAGTCCGCTACCAATAGCAACAGGGTTCACCAGCAAATGAAATTCGTCCACCAACCGATTCTTGATTAGAGTTGACGCAAATTTCGCGCCTCCAAAAACAATAATATCCTTTCCCATTTGCTTTTTCAGTTTGTTAACTTCTTCGACAATCTCACCATTGTTCACTTTTGTGTTTGGCCATTCTGATTTTTCATGCACCTTTGAAAAGACGATTTTCGGTATCTCTGTCAGTCTCTTTCCGTAAGCAAAGAGTGGGTCTTGAGGATTGTTAGCCACAGATGCATAATAAGGGATAAAACTCATCTTCGTGTTTCGACCGAGTATCAACAGAATGCAGTCAACTCCTTCAAGATTTCTCAAGGAGTGACTCTTTAGTCCATCGTCTCGATTGAAAGTTACCCAGTCCATTTTGCCATCTGGTCTGCCAACGAAGCCATCAACGGTCATGTCCATCTGCAATTTTAGTTTTCTCATATTGTCCTCATGTTTGTTGTTCGGTCGTTTCGAGTTGCACAGTGGCAAAGATGCTTGCCGCTAACTTACATTTCACGAACTCCCGTGTGCGGGAATCACGATCCTTCACGCTCAATTCACCGTGTTTCCCGCACCTTTCGGTTCGTGAAACCAGATTCGTCACCCACTCACCACGTGTCCCAGAATTTCTTCCTGCCGCTTCCACATCCGCGCGCGCTGACGCGGCGTCAGATCGTCGTAGCCAAGCAGGTGCAGGATGCCGTGCACGGCGAGTAAGTCCAGCTCATCCGCGATGCGCCAGCGCGCGCGGCGCGCTTGCGCCCGCGCACGCTCGTACGAGACCACCACATCGCCAATGTAGGGGCGCGGCTTGTCCGTGCCCTGCTCCGCCGGAAACGACAGTACGTCGGTTGCCGCGTTCGTCGCGTGGAACTTGCGGTTGAGCGCGCGGATTTCCGCGTCGGTGGTCACGTAGATCGTCAGCGCGGCGTCGGCGCGTTCCGCACGCAGCGTCCGCCGCGCCACGCGCGCCAGCCGCGCGCGGTCGACGCGCGAGGAGAATTTGGAATGAACGCGGATTTCAACGCCCACGGCTTTCGCTCCGCCGGACGTTCGGCAACTCGATCACGTTCGCGTGGGTACTTTCTGGCGCTTCGGGATATTTCACGCGCGGATGGAACAATCCCTGCAGCACGCCGAAGAACGCCTGCCGGATTTGGTCAATGTCACGCAGCGTCAGGTCGCACTCGTCGAGCTGTCCGTCGCGCAGCCGCTCTCCAATGATGCGGTCGATGATCGCGCGAATCTGCACCGGCGAGGTGGGGCGTTCTGCGCGAGTCGTCGCCTCCACGCCATCGGCGAGCATCAGGATCGCGGCTTCGCGCGACTGCGGCTTGGGACCCGGGTAGCGAAAATCGTTTTCGTCGATTGGCGCGTCGCCGTTGGCTTTGAGCGCCTTGCGGTGAAAGTACGCCGCCAGTGTCGTGCCGTGATGCTGCGGAATGAATTCGCGCAAGCGTTCGGGTACACCGTACTTTTTCGCCAGCGCGACGCCGCGCGGCACGTGATCGAGCACAATCGCCGCGCTCGCCTTCGGATCGAGCGTGTCGTGGATGTTGACGCCGTCCAGCTGATTCTCGACGAACGATTGTGGCTCGGCGGTTTTGCCTACGTCGTGGTAGTACGCCGCGACGCGGACGAGCAGCGCGTCCGCGCCGACGCGCTGCGCGGCTTGCTCCGCCAACTGGCTTACGATCAAGCTGTGGTGGTACGTCCCTGGCGCGTCCATCAGCAGTTTTTGCAACAGCGGATGCGTCTGGCGCGCGAGGTCGAGCAATTCCAGCGAAGTGGTGATGCCGAAAAGTTTTCCGAGGACGAACAGACTGCCGAACGCGAGCAAGCCGGAGAGCGCGCCGTTCCCGATCGCGGCGATGAGCGACTGCCCCCACACGTTGATGTCGGTCTCATGCGCGATCACGCGGAAGATGGCGATGACGACCGCGTTGGTCAGGGCGACGTACAAGCCCGCCCACAGAAACGCTTGTAGTCGTTCGATGCGTCCCAGTGTGAGCGCGGCGATGAATCCGCCGGCGAGCGCGTAGATCGTAAATTCAAACGGGCTGCTCGAAAAGAATCCGAACGCGAGCGCGATCACCGTGACCGCGCCGAGCGCGACTTGGGTATCGATCAAGAAGGCGAGGAGCATTCCTGCCGCGGCGATGGGAAAGAGATATGGCAGCGTCGTGTGATTGCTGCTGAGCGTCTTGGCGCCGGCGGCGAAGATCAAAATCAGAAAAACGACCAGCAGCCAGGATCGCCAATAGCCAAAGATCGAAGAGCGGAGCCGCGCGAGGTAAATGGCGAGCAGCGCGGCAAGTAGCAGCGCGAAGAGCACCGGACCGGCGTAATCGGCGGGACCTAGCTGCGGGCGCATCAGTCCCACCGCCTCTAGCGCTTCGATCGCCAGCGGCGTCACGACCTCCCCCTCGCGCAGAATCGCCTCGCCTTTTTCAATCGTACGATAGACCGTGCCGCCGCGCGCGCGCGCCCGC
>DAIDTM010000403.1 GCA_027457205.1 Anaerolineae bacterium
GCTGGATGATTCGCCCGGAGACTTTTCGGAAGATGGTCAAGCCGAAACAGCGCCGGCTGGTCGAAGCGATCAAGAAAAAGACCGACGCAAAAATTTTCTTTCACGGGTGCGGCGCGGTCCACTATCTGATTCCGGATTTAATCGACGTGGGTTTTGACATCCTCAATCCGGTGCAGGTCTCGGCGCGCGGGATGGACACGCGGAAACTGAAACAGGAATTCGGCAAAGACATTGTCTTCTGGGGCGGCGGCGTGGACACGCAGCACGGGCTGCCGTTCGGTACGGTTGACGAGGTGCGCGCGGAAGTCAAGCGGCGCATCGACGATCTCGCGCCCGATGGCGGCTTTGTCTTCGCGGCGGTCCACAACATCCAGGCGTTTGTGCCGCCGGAAAATATCGTCGCCGCTTTCGACACGGCGCTGGAGTACGGCGCGCAGTAGAACAGGCACGCTGAACCCGCCCATCCAAGAAATCGCCTGACGCACTTTTCAATTTTGGCAATTTACTGTCACGCTGACGCCAAGAAGCCAAGAAGGCAGGTCGTTCCGGTTAGAGGAACCCTCGGCTTGGCGGGCTTGGCGTCTTTTGATTGAGAATCCCAGGCAAGGTAAACCGCAATGAAACACCGCGATCGCGTCCTGACCGCGCTCAACCACGAAACGCCCGACCGCTGCCCGATGCAGATCAGTTTCACGCCAGAGTTCGCCGAGCGACTCCAAGCTGATCTGCAACTCAAAGGTCGCGGTCTGCACAATCCGCACGGCGGCGGCAACACGTACGAACTCGAGCGCGCGCTCGACGAAGACATGCTCCTCACTTCGGTCGGCTGGGTCAACGGGTACTACGCGCCCGGCTATCAGGACGTGGACGCGTACACCGACGAGTGGGGCGTGACGTGGAAATGCGTCGAGTACACGACGCGCTTTGGCAACGGTAAATACACCGAACCCTTCGGTCATCCGCTCGCCGACGACGCGGCAATCGAAAAGTATCGCGCGCCAGACCCGCATCGCCCTGAATTGTACGCCGAAGCCGCGCGCGTGATCCGCGAATTCAAGAATGAGTACTGGATCGTCGGCGTCACGCCGACGACGATCTTTGAATCGGCGTGGGCGCTGCGCGGCTACGACCGATTGATGATGGATTTTCTTTTGCACCCCGACCTGGCAGACCGCGTGTTGGATTTCACCTACCAGTACCACCTCGCCGTGACGCAGCAACTGGTCGAAATGGGCGTGGATATGGGCTGGCTCGGCGACGATGTCGGCGCGCAGCAGGCGATGCTCATTTCGCCGGCGACGTGGCGCAAATTCTTCAAACCGCGTATGGCGCATCTGATCGCGGCGCTCAAGCAAATCAATCCGCAGGTGAAGGTCGCGTACCATTCAGACGGCACATTCTATCCGCTCCTTCCCGACCTCATCGAGATCGGACTTGACGTGCTGAATCCGATTCAACCGGCGTGTATGGACCCGGTGCGCCTGAAGAAAGAATGGGGCGATGCGCTGTGCTTCTGGGGCTCGATCGATCTGCAATATACGCTGCCGTATGGCACGCCGGCGGAAGTACAAGCCGAAGTTCAAGCGCGGCTCAACACGCTGGGCAAAGACGGCGGCTTGATTATCGGACCGACGCACAACGTCCAGCTCGACGTGCCGCTAGAAAATTTCTGGGCGATGGTGAACACGATTACGAAAACCGACTATGATACCGTCACCGAAAAACTATGATAACTGCAAAGATTTTTGGACGCGGACAAACGCGGATGGACGCAGATAATTTTTCCGCGTTCATCGGCGGCTATCCGCGTCCCATTTGAGGAGGAAGTTATGATAAATCTTGAAACATATCAAGTCTGGTTCGTCACTGGAAGTCAGCATTTGTACGGCAACGAGGTATTGCGGCAAGTCGCCGACCACGCGCAGCAAATCGCGCGCGCGTTAAACGACTCGCCGCAGATTCCGGTCAAGGTCGTCTTCAAGCCGGTCGTTACCACGCCGGAAGCCATCTACGACGTTTGCCTTGAAGCCAACCGCGCGCCGGACTGCATTGGCTTGATCACGTGGATGCACACCTTTTCGCCCGCCAAGATGTGGATCAACGGACTCGCCGCGCTGCAAAAACCATTCCTCCATCTGCACACGCAATTCAATCGCGATATTCCATGGGCGACGATCGATATGGATTTCATGAATCTCAACCAGTCGGCGCACGGCGACCGCGAATTTGGTTTCGTCGCCAGTCGGATGCGGGCGAATCGCAAGGTGGTCGTCGGTCATTGGCAAGCCGACGAGACGCAGCAAGAGATCGGCGTGTGGACGCGCGCGGCGTGCGCGCGCCTGGATTGGCAAGGCGCAAAATTCGCGCGCTTTGGCGACAATATGCGCCAGGTCGCCGTGACCGAAGGCGACAAGGTCGCCGCGCAAATTCAATTCGGCTACGCGGTGAATGGTTATGGCGTGCACGACCTGGTCGAATCGGTGAATCATGTGACGAATGCGGATGTGGACCGTCTCGTCGCGGAATACGAAGCGACGTATCGCATCGCCGAATCCTTGCGCGCGGGCGGCAAATATCGCGAATCATTACGCGACGCCGCGCGTATCGAACTAGGTCTGCGCCATTTTCTGGAAGAAGGACCATTCAAGGGATTCACAGATACGTTTGAAGACTTGCCCGGCTTGAAACAATTGCCCGGCATCGCGGTGCAGCGTTTGATGGCGGAGGGCTACGGCTTTGGCGCGGAAGGCGATTGGAAAACGGCGGCGTTGCTGCGCGCGATCAACGTGATGGGCGCGGGTCTGCCGGGCGGCGCATCGTTTATGGAAGATTATACGTACCATATGGATCCACAAGGCGAAAAGGTGCTGGGCGCGCACATGCTCGAAGTCTCTCCTTCTATCGCCAACGGAAAACCTTCCGCAGAAATTTATCCGCTCTCCATCGGCGGCAAAGCGGATCCGGTGCGGCTCCTATTCGACACGCGCACCGGTCCCGCGCTGAATGCCTCGATGATCGATCTGGGCAATCGGTTTCGCTTAATCGTCAACGAGGTCGAGGTGGTGCCACCGGACGAACCGCTGCCCAAATTGCCGGTGGCGCGCGCGCTGTGGCTGCCCAAGCCGAATTTCAAGACGGCATTGGCGGCGTGGATTTACGCCGGCGGCGCGCATCACACCGCGTTCAGTCAGGCGATTGCCTCGGCGCACTTGCACGATTTTGCAGAAATGTCTAATATGGAATTCCTGTTGATTGACGATCACACCGAGTTGACGGAATTCAGAAAAGAATTAAGGTGGAATGAGGCGTACTATCGCAACGCGTGACGCGGACTACGCAATACGCAACACGTATTACGTAGTGAGTATTGCGTAGTCCGTAGCGCATTTGGGAGTATGACGATGCAATACCGCGAACTAGGACGAACCGGCTGGCGCGTTTCGACGATCAGTTTCGGCGCGTGGGCGATTGGCAGCGCGTGGGGCAGCGTGGACGACCGCGAATCGCTCGACGCGCTGCGGCGCGCGGTCGACCTCGGCGTCAACTTTTTCGATACGGCGGATGTCTACGGCGACGGGCACAGCGAACGCTTGCTGGCGCAACTCAAGCGCGAACGCCGCGAAGAAATTCACATCGCGACCAAAGCCGGTCGGCGTCTCGATCCGCACGTCGCCAGCGGTTACAATCGCGAGAACCTGACCGCGTTTGTCGAACGCAGTCTGAAGAATCTCGAAACCGACGCGCTCGATCTCGTGCAGCTGCATTGCCCGCCGACCGAGGTGTACTATATGCCCGAAGTGTTCGGCGTCCTCGACTATCTCGTCAAACAGGGCAAGCTGAAGCACCATGGCGTCAGCGTCGAAAAAGTCGAAGAGGCGCTCAAGGCAATTGAATTTCCCGGCGTGCAGACCGTGCAGATC
>DAIDTM010000404.1 GCA_027457205.1 Anaerolineae bacterium
ACTCGCCGTAGCCGAGCAGATCGAGGGCGTAGACGCGGTGATGCGCGGCAAGCGCGGCGATGTTTTTCTGCCAGGTGCGCCACGAGTTGAACTTGTGATCGTAGCCGTGGATGAGGACCACCGCCGCGCCCGCGCCGTCCAGCATCGCGTGGAATGTACCAGATGGAGTTTGGATGAACTTGCCTTCCATTGGACGCCCTCCAGTCCTGTCAGAGTTACTTTCCCTTGCGCTTGCTGCGCCGGGATGATGCCGGCGCCTTTGCCTTCGCCGGCGCAGCGTCGTTCACGAAGGTGAGCCAGTGATAGCGATCAGGCACGCGCCCCTGAACGATCGAGAAAAATTCCTGCTGCAACTTTTTGGTCGCTGGACCTGGCTCGCCTGCGCCGACCTGCACGTGGTCGACCGAACGAATCGGCACGATTTCGGCGGCAGTGCCGGTGATGAAAACTTCGTCGGCGATGTACAGCATTTCGCGCGGGATGTTCTGCTCGACGACGGAATAGCCCAGGTCGTGCGCGAGTGTCATCGTCGCGTAGCGCGTCACGCCCTTTAGGATCGACGAGCCGAGCGGCGGTGTGTACAGCACGCCGCCGGAAACGACGAAGATGTTGTCGCCGCTGCCTTCGCTCACGTTGCCGTACACGTCGAGCGCGATGCCTTCTTGATAGCCGTGATCGTTCGCTTCCATCGCGATGAATTGCGAGTTGACGTACTGTCCGCCCAGTTTTCCGAGCGCGGGGAACGTATCGGGCGCCATACGCCGCCACGAACTCACGCCGACGTTGACGCCGCTCCGAATCGATTCGCTGCCCAGGTAGCTGCCCCACTCGAACGCAAAGATTGCCACCTCGACCGGACTGGTGCGCGGATCCAGCGAAAAGTTATCGAAGCCGCGATAGACCAGCGGACGAATGTAGCACGATTGTAGTTTGTTATCGCGAACGACTTGGGCGATGGCATCGTGAATTTGCGCCGGCGTGAACGGCACCGGCATCTTGAAGATCTTGCACGAGTTGAACAATCGCTCGACGTGTTGATCGAGGCAAAAGACGGCTGCGCCGCGCGGCGTGCTGTACGCGCGGATGCCCTCAAAGACGCTGGAGCCATAGTGCAGCGCGTGCGTGCCGACGTGCACCTTCGCCTCGTCCCACGCGACCAGTTTGCCGTTCATCCAGATCACTTTAGACTTGGGAATCATCCAATAACCTCCATCAGTATTCGGGTCTCGATTCCGAGACGCGCAAGCAACGCTGCTCGCCAAACAAAAAACCTCCGCCCTCAAAGGGACGAAGGTCGATCTCCGCGGTACCACCCTCATTAGGTCGATAGGTTGTTGGGTTGTTAGGTGGTTGGGTTGCTTTCCCAAACCACCGAACTACCAGACTACCTAACTTCCTCACTTGGTCGATGCGTTAACGGACATCACTCCGGCGTCTGCTACTTGATTCACCGCCGCGGCTCCCGGGCGAGTTCGGTCTGGATGGCGTTCCTCGTCTACGCCGTCGCTGGGCTTGCACCTTGTCTTTCCCAGCTCGCTGCGAGGATGACCTACTACTCCCGCTCATCGCCATTTCAGATTTATGATTTATGATTTCAGATTTTGTGCTCACGCAATCCGCATCATAAATCTGAAATTTCGTGTGGAGCTGATGGGATTCGAACCCACTACCTCTTCAATGCCATTGAAGCGCTCTCCCAATTGAGCTACAGCCCCGAATCAATTTTAGATTTATGATTTCAGATTTAGGATTGGCTGAAACGCAAATCTGAAATCATAAATCTTAAATTCCCCTTGTGGAGCCGATGGGATTCGAACCCACTACCTCTTCAGTGCGATTGAAGCGCTCTCCCAACTGAGCTACGGCCCCGAACGTGAAGCCAGTATATGCAATTGAGCGCGGATTGTCAAATCAGATTGCGCTGATCGCCCTTGGGCGCTGTCGCCGCGCGGGTCGTGTCCGATCGAGTTGAGAGAGCGCGCGTCCCAGCGCTTCGAGACTCTCCAGGTTGTGCACCGGCAAAAAATCGTCCACGTACGGCAGCGCGGCTTGCAAACCTTGGGTGAGCGGCTGATAATCCGGCAGCGCGAGGAGCGGGTTCAGCCAGATGAGCCGATAACAACTGCGCTGCAACCGTTCCATTTCCTGCCGCAACACCTGCGTATCGCCGCGATCCCAACCATCGCTGATGATGAGCACGATCGCGCCGTGCGCGGCGACGCGGCGCGCCCAGACATAATTGAACGTCTTGAGCGTCTCGCCGATGCGCGTCCCGCCGCCCCAGTCTTCGACGACCTTGACCACTTCGCCGATGGCTTCGTCAATGTCCTTGCGCTGGATTTGACGCGTCACGCGCGTCATCCGCGTACCGAACAAAAACGCTTCGACGTGATCCAAACCGGTAGACGTGTCCGATGCCAGCGTCCCGTTGGACAGCGTGTGGATGAAATGCAGCAACATCCGCGCGTAGCGCTCCATCGAGCCGCTGATATCGCAGAGAACGACGAGCGGGCGCGGCTTGAATTTCGTCCGTTTCCACGCGAGGTCGAGAAATTCTCCGCCGTACTTGATATTTCGCCGGACGATGCGGCGCATGTCGAGATGCTCGCCGCGCCAGACGCGCTCCTTGCGCCGCGTCGCGCGCTCGCCGATGCGCCATTTCATCGCCGCCATCAAGTGCTTGGCTTGCTGCGTTTCCTCCCACGTGAACGCTTCGAAATTCTTTTTCCGCAAAACCTCGATTGGGCTAAACGTCTGCTGCGCATCGATCAGCACCCGCTCGGTTTTGCGCGCGTGCTTGATTTCGTTGGACTCGGCGTCCAACGGAATCTCGCGGTACGAGACGTTTGGCGTCCGCAGCGATTTCGATTGCAGCGCCGGGTGCGGCGTCGCGGGTGCTGCAATCGGCTCGGACGCGCGCGCCTGCCAGAAGAGCCGAAACGCGAGATCGAATTGGGCGAGGTCGGCGCGGCGATGCACGAACAACGCGCGCGCGGCGTGATAGAAATCGTCACGCTTGCCCACGTCGATGTATTCGAGCGCGGCGGCGAGGTCGATCACTTGCGCGGGACCGGCATCCAACCCGACGGAACGCAACAACCGCCCAAAGCGGACGAGGTTCTTGAGCAAAAAAGAGTCTGTCACGGTCGCCTTGCTCGCTCCAGCAATTCACGTGCGATGTTGCCTTGCACCTTAGCCACGTCGTCTTGATATTTCAGCAGCGCGCCCAGCGTGTCGTTGACGACGCCCTCGCTAAGGTCTTTTTGGTCGAGCGCAACGAGCGCGGCAGACCAATCCAGCGTTTCGGCGACGCCGGGAAGTTTGTAGAGTTCGACGCGGCGCAGTTCTTGCACAAACTTGACGACTTGCTGCGCCAGGCGTTCGGGCGCATCGGGGATTTTGGTGAGGACGATGCGATATTCTTTTTCGAAATTTGGATAATCGATCCAGTAGTACAGGCAGCGGCGTTTTAGCGCGTCGTGCACCTCGCGCGTGCGATTGGACGTGATGACCGTGATGGGCGGATGCGCTGCCTTGACCGTGCCAATTTCTGGAATGGTGATCTGCCAGTCCGACAAGAGTTCGAGCAGGTACGCTTCAAATTCCTCATCGCTCCGATCGATCTCGTCGATGAGCAGCACCGGGGCTTGAAGATTGTCTTCGATGGCTTGCAGTAACGGGCGTTTAATCAGAAACTCGGATCCAAAAATTTCCTTCTGCGCTTCCGACCGCGTCGTGCCGGTCGCTTCCAACATTCGGATTTGGAGCATCTGACGCGTATAGTTCCATTCGTAGACGGCGGCGTTGATATCCAACCCTTCGTAGCATTGCAGGCGGATGAGATGCGTCCCTAGAATTTCGGTCAGCACCTTGGCGACTTCAGTCTTGCCGACGCCGGCTTCACCTTCCAGGAACAGCGGCTTGTTCAGTTTCAGTCCCAGATAGATCGTCGTCGCCAGTCCGTGGTCAGAGATGTAATGATGCTGCTCTAAAGCATGTTCAACTGCGTCAACCGATTGCAACGTGACAACCTCTCGATTATTGTTTACGACTGCGCGCGGCAAGTTCAGCCGCCAATGCCTTCGTTCCGTGCTGCACGAAATGCTTGCCGACCGTATCGATCAAACGCTGCCCCACACTCGCGAGCGTTCCGCCGACATTGCCGGTGCCTTCGTACGCCATCGACGTTTTGCCATCCTGTTCCGTGAGAGTGAGCACCATTTCTCCACCCGTCCAATTCGCGCCGCTCTTGCCGTCGCCGCGAAAGCGCACCCACTCCGGCGCGCGCTTTTCCAGAACGGTAATCGTTCCGTCGTATTTGCCTTTGATCATCGCCACGCCAATCGACGCGGCGCCTTCGTACTTGTCGTCGGAAACCTGAACCAGCCGTTGGACGGTGATGCCCGGAATCTTGTTCGCCATGTGTTTGAGCACATCGGCATCGAACAAAAGATTCCACACCTGGTCGCGCGGCGCGTCGACCATTACCTTGCCTTGGATCTTCAAAGCCATAGTTGCTTCCTCATCCGGCGTCAGCGTAAGCGAGGGGCGACGCGTGCGCTCATCGCCCCTCAGTCGCCAAAACCTGCCGACCTACTTGGCTCGTGCGACAGCTTGCTGGATTGCGCGCGCGGTCAAGACCGTGACCAGATGCGCGCGGTACTCCGCGCTCGCGTGAATGTCGCTCAAGCAATCCAAACCATCCGCTGCTTGGGCTGCCGCCGCCGCGATGGTTTCTTCGTTCAACTCTTTGCCGCGCAGCGCGGCTTCGGTCTTGGACGCGCGCGTCGCCGTCGCGCACGCGCCGGTAATTCCGATGCTTGCTTTCGCGCACCTGCCTTTCGCATCCAGCGCGATCCAGGCGCACACGCCGGCAACCGCAAAGCGCGAGGCGGGATTGGGAAACTTGACGTACGCGCAGCCGCTGTTCGGCTGGTGCGGCGGGAGGCGAACCTCCGTCAGAACTTCGCTGGGCTTGAGCGCCGTCGTCATCAAGCTTTTGAAGAAATGGCTCGCGTTGATCGTACGCGCGCCTTTCGGACCCACCGCTTTCATCTCCGCGCCCAATGCGATCATCACCGCCGGATAATCCGCCGCGGGATCGGCGTGCGACAAACTGCCGCCGATCGTGCCGCGGTTCCGTACTTGCATGTCGCCGATGAGCGCGGCGGCTTCGGTGATCGCGGGACATTGCTTGCGCAAATCTTTCGACGCCGCAATGGTCGCGTGCGTGGTCAGCGCGCCAATCGTCGCGCCGCCTTTCGCGACCTTGATACCGGCAAGACCTTTCACCTTGCCAATGTCCACGAGGACGGGGGGCTGCGCCAAGCGCAGCTTCATCGTTGGCAAAAGACTGTGACCGCCGGCGAGGACTTTGGCGTCGCGATGCTTTTTGAGCAGCGCCACCGCCTGATTCACGGTCGTAGGCGCGTAGTATTCAAATTTGGCTGGAAACATGATTCTCCTTTAGAGACAACAGACATCAGATAACAGACGACAGACAAATCCCCAGGGATTCTTGTCTGTATTCTGTTGTCTGTCATCTATTTTTTCTGCATCGCGCGCCACACCTTTTCCGATGTCAGCGGCATGTCAATGTGTCTTACGCCAAATGGTTTGAGCGCGTCCATCACCGCGTTCGCGACGGCTGGCGTCGAGCCAATCGTTCCGGCTTCGCCCGCGCCCTTCGCGCCGAGCGGATTGACTGGCGATGGCGTCTCAGTGCGCGACGTCTCAAAGGACGGCAAGTTCGACGCGATCGGCAGCGCATAGTCCATCATCGAACCGGACAAGAGTTGCCCGTCGTCATCGTACACCGCGCCTTCCCACAACGCTTGCGCCAGTCCTTGAACGATGCCGCCGTGAATTTGTCCTTCGACGATCATCGGATTGATCACTTTGCCGACATCGTCAACGCAGATGTAACGCGTGAGATCGACTTTGCCCGTATCGGGATCGACCATCACGACCGCGATGTGCGCGCCGTTCGGGAACGTAAAATTCGACGGATTGAAAAACGAGATTGCCTCCAGCCCGCTTTCGACATCCGCCGGCACCTTCTTGGCGGTGTACGCTTCGAGTGCGACCTCCTGGAACGTGATGGCTTTCGACGGCGTGCCTTTGACGAAATACTTGCCGCCCTCAAAAACGACATCGGCTTCCGCGGCTTCCAGCATGTGCGTCGCAAACTTTTTGCCTTTTTCGATCACGCGCTGCGTCGCGACGTATACCGCCGCGCCGCCGACTGGCTGGCTGCGACTGCCATAAGTCCCCGCGCCCCAGGGCGTGCGTTCGGTATCGCCGTGGACGATCTCAACATCGTCAACGGACAGTCCCAACTGATCGGCGACGATCTGCGCAAAGGTCGTTTCATGTCCTTGCCCGTGGGCGTGCGAACCGGTGTACACCACCACTTTGCCGGTGGGATGCACGCGCACGAGCGCGCTCTCCACCAACGCGACGCCAGCGCCAATCGACGCTGCCACCTGAGCCGGCGCTGCGCCCGTGATCTCGACGTACGTGGAGATGCCAATGCCCATATATTTGCCTTGCTTCCGCAGCTCCGCTTGTTTCTTCCGCAAGTCGGCATAGCCCGCATTCTTCAATGCTTTTTCCAGCGTCGCCGGATAGTTGCCGCTGTCGTACGCGTAGACCATGCTCGTCTGGTACGGAGCCGAAGTGAACGGCGGGATCATGTTTTTGCGGCGCACCTCCGCCGGGTCCATCTTTAGCTCAAAGGCGACCCAATCCACCGCGCGCTCGATGAGATACGCGGCTTCAGGTCGCCCTGCGCCACGATAGGCGTCAACCGGCGTGGTGTTGGTGTACGTGCCCCACACTTCGACGAAAAAGTTCGATATTTGATAGACGCCTTGGAGCATCGGTCCGTAGAAAAAAGTTGGAATGAGCGGCGCAAAGTTCGAGAGGTACGCGCCTTGATTTGCCCACGTCTTGACCTTGAGCGCTGTGATCGTGCCATCTTTCTTGTAACCCACTTCGGCGTCGGTGATGTGGTCGCGCCCGTGGATCGTCGCCTTGTAATTTTCCGTACGTTCTTCAGTCCACTTGACCGGGCGCGCCAGTTGTTTGGCGGCAAAGCATGCGATGACTTCGTCGGCGTAAAGATAGATTTTGCTGCCGAATCCGCCGCCAACATCCTGCGAAACGACGCGCAGCTTGTGCTCGGGTTGTCCCAAGACCAATGCCATAAGCAGTCGGATCAGGTGCGGGTTCTGAGTCGTCGTGTACAGGGTCAGATCGCCGGTCGCGGGCTGATAATCCGCAATGGCGACGCGCGGTTCCATCGCGGTAGGAATGAGACGCTGGTTGATGATCCGCTGCTTGATCACGCCATCCGCTTCTGTCAACGCCTTGTCGGCATCGCCAGCGCCGACCTTCCAGTAGTACGCGACGTTGTCAGGCGCTTCGGGATGCAACTGCGGCGCGCCCGCATGAGTCGCCTTCTCGCCGTCCACAACGACGGGCAAGGTCTCATATTCAACGTCGATCAAGTCGAGTGCGTCCTTGGCAGTATAGCGATCGGTCGCGACGACCGCCGCCATGCCATCGCCGACATAGTGTACCTCGTCGATGGCTAACGGGTGGTGCTGCGCCGTCTTCATATCGGGCAAAACGAATCCGACCGGAATTGGATTCACGCCGCCCTTTTTCAAATCCTCGCCGGTGTAAACGGCAAGCACGCCGGGATGCTTCTGCGCCCGGCTCGCGTCGATCTTTTTGATTCGCGCGTGCGCGTGCGGGCTGCGCAGGATCGCCATAAATGTCATGCGCGGGAGAACGATGTTGTCTGTGTATTTTCCCGCGCCAGTAATCAGTCGAGGGTCTTCGCGACGCTTGACGGTTGAACCAATGATTTGCGTTGCCATTATTTCCTCCTAAACAATAGTCCACAGACGACAGAGCGCAGACTAAATCCGTTGTCTGTCACACTTGCCCTTGCGGGCGCTGCAAGGGTCTGTTGTCTGCCATCTGAGTTGCTGCTGCTTTGATCGCCTTGACGATGTTGTGGTATCCGGTGCAGCGGCAGATGTTTCCTTCGATCGCGTGGCGAATTTCTGCTTCCGTGGGATGCGGATTATGCTTGAGAAAATCCACCGCGGTCATAATCATGCCCGATGTGCAATAGCCGCATTGCAAGCCGTGATTGTCCCAGAACGCCTGTTGCAGCGGATGGTATACGCCATCCTGCTTCAGTCCTTCGATGGTCGTGATCTTGGAACCGCTGGCTTGGAGCGCGAGCATCGTGCACGATTTCACTGCCAGCCCATCCACCAGAACGGTGCACGCGCCGCACTGACTGGTGTCGCAGCCGACGTTCGTTCCGGTCAGTCCGAGCGTGTCTCGCAAATAGTGCACTAAGAGGAGTCGGGGATCGATGTCCGCTTCATAGATAACCCCGTTCACAGTTAATTTCAGTTGCGCCATTTTTCTCACTCCCTCCACTTTTTTCGACGGAGATTTGACCACCTGATATTTGAGCAATATCGACCGCGCTCAGTTTAGGTTGGCGGCGCTCTGGACGCCGCGTCGGCTTGAATGATTGATTCCACCGCCAATGAACAAGACGGAAAAATGCAAAGAGGCAGACTCGATTTGGGTCTGCCTCCGGAAGTTGATCTGGTTCTGGAAACGAATGAGAATGAAATCGCAACGACGCGCGCGCAAGCCACTTGCCCGAATTGGCGAATGGCTTTCGATGCCACAGCAGTCTCTTGCGAACATTCGGTTGAACGCAGCATCACATCGTCCCCGCAATCATCACGGGAGATTCTTCGCTCTGTCCGCTCACGCCGCAGTCATCACGGCGTACTATTGCGGAACACCGGACGCATTATAGGCAAATAGATTATCGCGTGTCAAGCGCGTGTTGTAAATATGTTCACAAAGTTCTCCCATCACGACTTGCGCTGGCGCACCTTTGCAAGATTGTTGGCTTGGTGGTAAACTAGAAATCGAGCGATGCGCCTATCGCTATTTTCAAGGAGTTCGCTGTGCCCAATGTAGCCATCGTGACCGACAGCGCTGCCAGCATCCCCGAACCACTGCTTCAATCGCTCGACATCCACTGGGTCCCTTAC
>DAIDTM010000405.1 GCA_027457205.1 Anaerolineae bacterium
AACTCGCGTCAAGGCGACCCCGGAAGAAATTGCCCGTTTACGCATACGCTATCACAAAATTTTTCCGCAATGGAACTACACCATTTACCCACATCGCAAGCCGAATTGAAATTGACCAACTTATTTTTGGACAAAGACTTACTGTTCCCGAACAGCGTTTTGCTAAACGTCAAAATCGCAAGGGCGATGTCCTCGCCCATCCTTTCGTTTGGCTCTTTCGGAACGACGTCCACATTCTTCGGATAGCCGTCTGTCGCATCGAGATAGACGCCGTACTCTTTTTTCGCGCGTGTGACCATCAGCAAATCCACATCGCGCGCCAGACGCGGCGCATACACGCTCGATCCAAACTGAACGATTTCGATGATGTCTGGGTCGTTCGCGCGCAGCGCGCGGATGAGGCGTTGGAATTTGGCGCTACGGTTGGGGCGTTGGCGAGTCGTTTGGTATACGGTCCGTGTTTCCTTCGCCGAACGTTTCCTCTGGCTTTTCCTCATGTTTCCATTCTACCCTTGATGCGCGCAAAAATCAATTCACAGCAACACCATCTGCCCGTTTTCATCGCGCGGCACGTCCGGGTCCCAATCATACAGCGCGCGGACGATTCCATCCCAATCTACCGCGTCCGCATCAAGCGCGCGCGCGCCAGACCGCAGCAGGTCTTCCACTCCCGCGCCGCCGCCCGGTACAGCGTAAACCAGCCGTGCCTGTCGCCGCGCGCGCTTCGCCGTATCGAGACTGCCGCTGTCTAGCGCGGCTTCGACGACGATAACGCCGCGCGCGAGTCCGCTGATCACGCGGTCGCGCGTCATCAAGTTTCGACCTTGCGGCGGCGCGTTGGGATGAAATTCCGACAGCACCGCGCCGCGCCCGCTGGCAATTCGGTCAGCCAATTCGATATTCTCGTGCGGATGAATCACGCGGATGCCCGAACCGAGCACCGCCAGCGTGCGCCCTTCGCCGCGCGAAGCGAGCACGCCGAGATGCGCGGCGGTGTCAATGCCGCGCGCCAGTCCGCTGACCACGGTGAATCCGCGCGCGGCGAACCCGTACGCCAAGTCTGCCGCCACGCGCTGTCCCCGCGCGCTCGCTTCCCGTGTTCCGACAATTGCAACCGCGCGAGCGTCATCCGCGCGCAGCGCGCCGCGCACGAACAGCACCGGCGGCGCGTCCGGGATGAGCGCGAGATTCGCCGGATACGCGTCGTCGTCCCGCGGGATCACCGCGATGCCGTCTTCGCTCAGCGCGAACAGTTCATTCTCGACCGCGTCGAGATCGCACGCATGCAAAAGCGCGACGGTCTCCGCGGTTACGCGCGGGACCTCGAGCAATTCCGCTTCGTCCGCGCTGAACACCGCGCGCGGCGAGCCGAATCTTTCGACCAGCGCGGCGAAGGTGCGCGGTCCAATGCCGGCGGTGGTGGCGAGGGCGACGCAGTATGTTTTATCGGACATGGTCTCCCTGGTCTAGTGTTCAGTCTCCAGTATTCAGTTTTGCTTACTGAACACTGAATACTGAAAACTGATTACTAGTCGCTGTGAATCGTTTTCGTCACAGTCAGCACGTACACTTCCGCCGCGCCGGCGGCGAGCAGAACACGCGTCGCTTCCGCCAGCGTCGCGCCCGAATCGTAGAAATCGTCTAGCAGCAGGACGCACTTGCCGCGCACGGCGTTTGGATCGACAACGCCGAACGCGCCTTGAACGTTCGACTGCTTCTGCGCGAGGTTCGTCATCTCTTTCTGAAAGCGCGTGGCGCGCGTTTTGACGAGCGTGGTTTCGCTCACCGCGACGTTCACCGCTCTGCCGAGCGTGCGCGCCAGCATTGGCACCGGATCGTACGGTCGTTCTTTTTTCGTCGAAGGAATTGGGACGATGAGATCGACGCGCATCTCAGAATGGGCGCGGATGAATTCGGCGAGACGCGCGGCGAGGTGATCGACGACGATTTGCTCGCCGCCGTACTTGAAGCGATAAATCCATTCGCCCAACTCCGTGCGTCCCAAGCGCGCGCCGGCGAACTTGCTGTTGAAATCGAGCGCAAAGCCGGCGCGCCACGGACCGCGCAGCGGCTTGGGGCGCGCGGACGAAAGGAATCGCGTGATCGCATCATCCGGCAGCGCGTTCGATTCTTCGTTCGACGCGGACAGCGCCGGCAATCCCTTTTGTTCGCGCTCGATTGCCGCGCGGACGCAGTGCAGCTCCCCGTATGAAATCGATTCGGGCAAGAGCATCTTGACAGCAGTCAGTCCCGACGCATCGGTTTGGCTCATCGCTGCGCGGATTTGCGATTGAAGGTCGCGCGGAATGACTGCATCGATGCTCACGCGACCCTGCTCGATGGATTGCCCGAGGTGTTCGTAGATCGTGCCCAGCGTCAGGTTGCGCGCTTGCGCGATCGCCGCGGGCGACATGCCGCGCTCCAAGAGCTGCCGCGTAAACTCAACCGTGCCGAGTTTCTTTTCCGCGTGCGCGGCTTCGAGCGAGCGCGTGACCGACGGCACGTTCAGCGCGATCGCCGCGCGCGTCTTGAGCGCGTTCGCCCCGAGCGGTGTCAGCGTAACGACCGGATATTCGCCGCCGATGATTTTGACGTAGCGCTTTTGAATCAACTCCAGCACGAGCGCGTCGAGCTGCTGCCGTTTGTAATTGACGAGTTTGCCGTAGAACGGGCTGCGCTCGAACCGCACGATGTCTTTGGCGCGCGACCCCGCGAGGATTTTGCTGACGCCGGTTCGCCCCAACCGCCCGTTGACCGCGCCCACGCAGCCCAGAATCGTCAGCGCGATCGATTCGTGCTCCGTCGTCGCGGCGCGCGTGGGGGCAAGCGTCGTCGCAACGTGATTGTCGCAGCAGTCGGGCGCATCAGCCGACCCATGATCGCCAAAATAATCGAGAATGAAACGCCGGCGGCACGCGTTCGTTTCCGCGTAGCGGATCATCTGCGCGAGTTTGCGCCGTTTCAGATCACGAAAGCGTTCGACCTCCGCCGCGCCCGCCGTCAAATCCACACGCGCGAGATTCGCGACTTGCAAGATCATCGCGCCGCGCTCGTCGCC
>DAIDTM010000406.1 GCA_027457205.1 Anaerolineae bacterium
CGGGCGGTTGTTCATGTATTCCTCCTGTTGGGCTACAACATTTGGAATACATTTTCTCATGAGTCAACGGATCACGCTTCACCGACAATCATTCGTGAGCCATCCGTTCATTTCACCGACATTTATTCGTGAGTCAACACGGGCAGCCGCGCGCTCGCCGGACTCAGTCTCGTCGCGTAAAGCGTCAGGTGCACGCCGTCGCTGAAATCGCGCTGCGCGGACGGATGCAGCGATTGGTTGAGCCAGTCGCGTGTCGGATCGGACAGCGCGCCGGTCGAATCGTCGTACGCGAACCAGATGCGCGTGTATTGCTGCGCCAAGCGCGTGAGCAACGCGCGTGTCGCGGCGTCCCACTGCTTGGGATCGCGGCTCAAACCGTACCACCGGATCGACGCGCGGTCTTCGTTCAGGAAATAGGGCATCCACACGTCGTTGTCGAGGACCATCACATCGCCGGGCTGCGCGTCGCGTCGCACCGTTTGCAGCGCGGCATGGTAGCCATCGTTCCCGCCGAAGCGAAAATCGTCGCGGTAGCGGTAAAGCGAAAAGAGCGACAGCGCGGCGAGCATCGCCGTCATTGCGAGGAGCGCACGACGCGATGAAGCAATACTTGAGACGAAGGACGAACGACGAACGACGGATGAAGAATGTGCGTCTTTCGTCTTTCGGCTTCCGTTGCCACTCAGGTTAAGCCACAGAGCCACGCCACACAGCACGATAAACGCCGCCGTCAGCGCGATCACAAGCCAATCGATACTGACGGCATCGCCCAGCGCGCGAATCCAGCCGAAATCGAGCACGCTGGGTCTCAGCATGTTCCACGCGCCGACGAGCGGCGAGAATTTCGGAATAAAGATCGAGTCCATATCCGCGTTCGCCGAAAGGTGAAGCATGTGTGCGCGGTACGCCAGCGATGGGACACTGACGCCGAGAATTTCAAAGCCGACGCCGGAAAAGCACAGCGCGAGAAAAATCGCCGAGAACGCGACGTGCGCCTTATTGCGGAAATCGGTGTTCGCCGCAAGCTCGACCGCCGGCGCGATGAGCAAGACCAAGAACGGCAGGAGCGGCACCAAAAAGCGCGGACCCCAATTCGTTCCGCCCCACCAATAATACCAGGTCGAAAAGGTAACGATGTAGAACGCGCTGATGACAAAAAACAGAAACACTTGGCGCGACGCGCGGCGAAAGAAAACGATGCCCGCCCACGGCAGCGCGGCGAGGAACGGCGTGTAGACGAACAGTCCCTTGCCTGGGCTGAAGAGCAAGCCGTATAGACCGAACAACAGTGGATTGTCGAAAGTTTCATCGGCGCGATAGCCGGTGGCGAGCGGGCTGCCGTAGCGCGTCCAATCGTACCACACAATCGAAAGCGCAAAGAACGCGAGCGGCGCGGCGAACCAGAAGAGGCCGCGCAGATTGACACGATTTTCAACTGCATCTACCAATGCGCCAAGTCTGCCTGCGCCGGTTGAAGGTTGGCTTGGCGCAGTCGCCGCAGCGACTTGGGTCGCCCCGTTCACAAATCCGTACCACGCGAAGAACGGGACCAGCGCGGCGTTCGGCACGCGCGTTGCTACACCCAGCCCCAGCGCGACGCCGGCGATCAGCGCGTCGCGCGCGCGTGTGTGCTGCCGAAAGCAGAGCAGAAAATAGAACGCGGCGAACAGCGTAAAGAGCGCGAAGGATTCGCTCCAGAATTGTTTGGCGTAAACCCACGCCGGCGTCGCCAAGCCGAACAACAGCGCGGTGAAGAGACTGACGCCCCGCGCGTACTTCAATCGGCGCGCGGCAAGGAAGACGAGCGCGCCGGTGAGCGCGATGAGGACCGAACTCGTCAGCAGCGTCGTCTGCGTCAAGCCCACATCGCCGGGCAGCGCGAGCGCCAGCGCGTACAGCGGCGCGGCGAGCAGCGACGTGCCATAGCCCGTTTTGGAATACGCCTCGCCGTCGGGTCCCAATTCGTCGCGCGCTTTGTAGATGGTCCACATCTGATCCGCGCCGAACTCGCCCAGCTTGACGAAACTCTCGGTGACCGAAAACATCAGCATGCTGTCCTGCGA
>DAIDTM010000407.1 GCA_027457205.1 Anaerolineae bacterium
CTCCACGACTACCGCTAGCGCCACCCCAAACGCGATCACTGGCAGAACCAAAAGCTTTCGCATATTTCTCTTTCTGCGCTTCACCGTTCACGATGAGGCGCGAGCGTTTGCCCTTTTTCAAATCTCGCTGCCCGCCGTTAGCCGGCAGGGAACATACCAGGGTTCGTCCGCGGTCAGGCGACGCGCGTCATTCATCGCAGCCATATCCAGTACGCAAGCACGAACAGAATCAGCAGCCCCGTTCCGCCGATCGCGAAAGTGACGAGTTCCGTTCGGATCGAATCCCACCCACTGACCGCCTTCTTGAACGGCGGCTCGCGGGTCAATCCTTTCTCGCGTGCGTTCGCGCCGTATCGCCGCGCGTTCGGGTCGTGCTGGCTCAAAAGTTCCAATCCCGCGCGCTCCATCAGGTATTCCGCCCAGCCCACTTGCCGGCGCTTGACGCAAAAGTAGAGCGTATACTCGTCCTTGAGCCCGCGGTCCCAAAGCTTGATGCCGTGCCGCATCAGCAGTTGCTCGATCTGCTGACCGCTCCTTACGTTGCGGCGCACGAAAATTGTCGGCGCGCTGTAGTTCACAGCCGCGGAGAGGAACTCTAGCAGGATGCCGAGCGGTCCGCCCTTGCGCGCTTTCTTCCAGTTGGCATAGTAGAACGTGCAGATCATTCCCTCGATCCGATCGATCGGATCGAAGAAGAGGGGAACGTCGAGCGCGAAATCGCCCAAGTCTTCAAGGTTCACGTGAAGCATCCCGTCCTTGTCGCAAGGGGGAGGTCGGTCGCCAAGTCCTCGTTGACCCCGGTCAAGGTTTGCCCGTAGGATTCGCAACCGACCTACCCATCACGACTAAAATCCATCCAGAATGTTGTCGATCGCTTGTTCAGCCGCCGCGCTCTCCGTCCGCATCAGGGTTTCCTGCGCTTTGACCGCGCCGTGCTGGATCGCGTCGAGCAGCACATCGTGGCGCTTGCCGCGCGGTAGCTTCTCCAGCTGCTCAAAGAACGAAAGAAGCCCGCGCCGTTTCTCGGTCAACTGAACGCGAATGACTTTGGTGTAGATGATTCGACCAACCGGTCCACGTCTTCCCATGCTTCACCGTGAAATAACTTTGTTACAAAGTTATTGGTTATCGAAAAACTTTGTAACAAGGTTTTCCTACCCCAGCCCCTTGAATGTTGCTGGGCGCAGGGCGATCTTCGCGCCGCCGATGGCGTTGGCGAACACGGGGTCGATTTGCTCGCCCGTCACAGGATCGGCAGGAATCGTCGCGTGCGGAATGTGACGCTTGATCTGCCCATCCAGCGCCAGCGCGCCGCCGCCAACCATCAGCACATACGAAAAGTCGCTCGCACCGCGCCAGGTGCGCTGCACGTAATCGACCGTGCGCGTCGCCAGGGTGTTGAGGGCTTGCGCGACTACGGGGGTCAAGTCGGTTTTCTTCCCGGCGAAGACGCGCATCACCTTGCGCTTGTCCAGATACTCACGGATCAACTCGTCCACTTCGTGCATCGACCACTTGATGTTAAAGCGCGCGTTAAGCGCATTCGCGATTTCCTCCGCCGCGACCCGCACGCCCAGGTCATCGCCGCCGGTGAAGCGTTTCTCGATCCGTCCGCGCTTGACCGCGAGCAGGTCGAGCGTGTTGAAACCCGAATCCAGAACCGCGACGGTTGCGCCCGTCAAGTCCGATTCGTCGCGCACCCAGTTGCCGTTGAGATCGAGACCCCACGCGAAGAACGCACCGACCGGCTGCGCGATGGCTTTGACCGCACGCACGTTCACGCGCGCGGGCTTGCCGTCGTAGGTGAATGTGTGTTCGCCCACGAGCCATTGCTCGATGCCCTTGATCGTCTCGTTCGAGTCTGCTGCGGCGAGGACTTCGACGGGCAGGGCGGCGACGATCGCGATATCGCTTGAGCCGCCGTTGATGAGCTGCGCCAGCAGCGCGCGCATAATGGCGCGCAGTTCGGGCGAGTTGGTGTACTTGCCGGCGTCGAAGCGTTCGAGCACTTGGGCGTTTCGCTCGACATTCGCTCCGACGAGATACACGCCGTCGTCGGAAGAAATCTGAATCGGGCGCAGAGCGTCTTCGCCGCGCTTTTTCTTTTCCAAGCCGACGAGCGAAAGTGCGCCCATGTCCGTGCTGCCGACGCCAACCTTGCTGGGCAGATGCGCGGTCACGATTTCGCGCCCTTCGGGCTGCCCATCCATCGCGGGTTTCACGACACGGACCACCGCGCCTTTGAATCCGCCGTTGCCGAGATCGACGCACAATCGTTGAATGTTCGTGTCCATGTTTTCTCTCCTTTGCGCGTCATTGATACGCGCCTCCAAGATTTTTATGCCGTGCTGTCCGATGATTCGTCCCGCTGTCGGGTTGCCTCGCAAT
>DAIDTM010000408.1 GCA_027457205.1 Anaerolineae bacterium
TCCTGGGGCGGCGCGATCGCGCAGACCGTCGTGGGTACCGCGCCGGCGCGCGTCGATAAACTGGTGTTGGTGGACAGCGGCTACGACGGCAGCGAACGCGGCATCGCGCGGCTGAACAAGATCGCGTGTCCAACGCTGATCGTGTGGGACGAAGATGACGTGGTGATTCCTGTCGCCGGCGCGAAAATCCTTGGCGACGCGATACCAAACTCGCGCGTACGCGTCTTCAAGCGCGATGAGCGCGACCCGGACGCCAACCCGGAAAATCGGCACTGGTCGCAGGAGACGCACGCGCGCGAGTGGAATAAGGTGGTGACAGAGTTTCTGAGTGCGAATGGGTAGGGAGAATTGATATGGCAAATGCAAGGAACACGAAAACCGCGAAGGCAGCGAAAACCGCGAAAAAACCAACGCGCCGCGTAGAGAACGCTCGCCGTAGCGTTCCCGCAGTACGGGGTCCAGTATCGAAATCGGCAAAATATATTCCGCAGGAGTTCGAGCAAGAGTGGATGAAACGCTGGGAAGCCGACGCGCTGTACAAAACAATGCCGGCGGACGAGCGTCCCAAGGCGTACATTTTGGATTTCTTCCCGTATCCCTCCGGCGATGGCTTGAGCGTGGGACACTGCCGCAACTATGTGCCGACCGATGTGTTGAGCCGCTACTATCGGATGAACGGCTACAACGTGTTGCACCCGATGGGCTGGGACGCGTTCGGCTTACCGGCGGAGAACGCGGCGATCAAGTTGAAGACGAACCCGGCAAAATTGATCGATCAGTTCTCAGCAAACTACAAACGGCAGTTCCGTTTGATCGGCATCTCGTTCGATTGGAGCCGCGAGATCAATTCGTCCAAGCCGGAGTATTATCGCTGGACGCAGTGGATTTTCTTGCAACTGTACAAATCGTGGTACGATCCGCGCGTCGATTCCGCGCGCCCGATCTCGGAATTGGAAATGGAATTGGCGGAGAAAGGCACGCGCGATGTGCCGAACACGCTGCCGCTGACCGCCGCGCAGTGGAACGCGATGAGCGTGCGAGAGCGACGCGAATTCTTGAGCAACTTTCGCTTGGCGTACCGCAAAGCCGCACTGGTCAATTGGTGTCCGAAAGATAAAACCGTGCTGGCAAACGAAGAAGTGGTCGATGGGCGCTGCTGGCGGTGCGATTCGCTCGTCGAAAAGAAAACGCTGATGCAGTGGTTCTTCCGCATCACCGCATACGCCGACCGCTTGATCGCCGATCTGGACACCATCGATTGGCCCGAGCACATCAAGCTGATGCAGCGGAACTGGATTGGTCGCAGCGAAGGCGCGGAGGTCAACTTCCCACTGGATGGTGGACAGTGGACGGTGGACAGTTCTGACCACCAACCACTGACCACTGACCACTCCATTACCGTCTTCACCACCCGTCCGGACACGCTCTGGGGCGCGATGTTCGGAGTGCTAGCGCCGGAGCATCCGTTGGTCGAAAAACTGACGACGCCGGAGCGCAAGGCGCAAGTGGACGCGTACGTCGCGCAGGCAAAAATCAAAACGGAAGCCGACCGCACCGCGGCGGAAAAAGACAAGACCGGTGTGTTCATCGGCGCGTACGCGACGAACCCGGTCAACGGCGAGCGCATCCCGATCTGGGTCGCGGATTACGTTTTGATGGGATATGGCACTGGCGCGATCATGGCGTGCCCCGCGCACGACGAACGCGACTTTGCGTTCGCGCTCAAGTTCGGTTTGCCGATTCTGCCGGTCATCGCGCGGACGGATGGCTTGGCGAAATCGTTCGCGCTCGGCGGTACGATGCGCGATGGGTTTGCCGACGCGCTGCGCGCGGAGCAAATACCCTTCGAGGAGAAACAATCGTCGCTCTACATCACGATTCCGCCGGCGAAACTCGACCGCTACGTCGAGCTGGCGCAGCTATTCGTTCAGCCGGGCAAGTGGAACGAGATCGTCGGCGCGCGGTGGTTGTTCGTCTTTGGTCCAGGCGACGTGCAGACCTTCGGCGGCGCGGAGAGCGAGCGGCGCATCCTGGCGCGCTGCCACGAGTTGGAGCCGAATGTGCGCGGCAAGCGCACCGTGATGGAGATGCTGCACACGGTCGAGTTTTACCGCGACGCGTTGTTCCACACCGGCTACGGCGCGATGATCAATTCAGGCGAATTCTCCGGTACGCCCGGCGACGTCGCGGCTAAACGCGTGACCGAGTGGCTAGAGAAAACCGGCAAAGGCAAAGCGCGTGTCAACTACAAGCTGCGCGACTGGGGCATCAGCCGTCAGCGCTACTGGGGCACGCCGATTCCGATCATTCACACGGACGAAGGCGAAGTGCCGGTCGACGAAGACAAATTGCCGGTGAAATTGCCCAACGTCGAATCGTACGAGCCGACCGCGACCGGCGAGTCGCCGCTGGCGACGATTGCCCGGTTCGTCAACGTCAAGCTGCCCGATGGTACGAAAGGTCGCCGCGAAACGGACACAATGGGCACGTTCGCGTGTTCGTCGTGGTACTTTTTGCGGTTCACCGATCCGAACAATGCCCAAGCTGCATTCGACAAGAGCGAGGTGGCGTACTGGCTGCCGGTCGATATGTACGTCGGCGGCGCGGAGCACGCGGTGATGCACCTGCTCTACGCGCGCTTTTGGACGAAAGCGCTGCACGATCTGGGCTACGTCCCGTTCGTCGAGCCGTTCAAGCGGCTCAGAAATCAGGGCATGATCCTCGCGCCGGACGGCAAATAGAAAATGTCCAAAAGCAAGGGCAACGTCGTCACACCCGATCAGGTGGTGGCGGAGCAAGGCGCGGACGCGCTGCGCGCGTACGAAATGTTCATCAGCGATTTCGAGCAGGCGACGCCGTGGAATACCAATGGCTTGGGCGGCACGTATCGCTGGCTGCGCCGCGTGTGGGAGTTACTGCTCACGGTTTCTCACGACCATGCAGTCGACGCATCGACGGAACCGGCGGACCGCGCTCTGCGGCGCATAATGCACAAGACGATCAAGAAAGTATCAAGCGACATCGAGGGTTTTCGCTTCAACACCGTCATTTCGGCGATGATGGAATTTACGAACGCGATCACCGACGCGCAGGGCAAGGCGAGCAAAGCCGCGTTCGACGAAGCGCGCGACGCGTTGCTGCTGCTGCTTGCGCCGATCGCGCCGTTTATGGCGGAGGAGATTTGGACGCGGCAAGGACATCCGTACTCAATCCATCAACAAAAGTGGCCCCCCTTTGACGCGGCGTTGGCGGCGGATGAAATGATGACGCTGCCGGTGATGGTTAACGGCAAAGTGCGCGACCGGGTCGAACTGCCGGTTGGCACAAACGAAGCCGACGCGAAAGATGTTGCGCTCAAGCTGCCGAACGTCCAAAAGCACTTGGCGGGCAAAACGCCGTCACAGGTAATTTACGTGGCGGGGAAAATGGTAAGCGTGGTGGTCAGGTAGTACACGTTTGGAGGGGCAGCGTATTTGCCCCTCCTCGTTTTTCGCGATTGGGTTGTATCATTATTACCCGTGCGCGTGTCTTGCAAACTTTTACGCCTCGCGGTAGAATAGCGTACTCTCAAAAAGGACGTATCGACGCTCTGACTCAAACTTTACTCGTCGCCATCATCGCGACCACCCTGTGTTTTGCTTTTATCAGCGGCTTGAACGATTCCGGCAGTCTGGTTGCCACCGCGATTTCGTCCCGCGCCTTAGCGCCGCGCGTTGCGCTGCTCGTCGCGGCGGCAGCCGGGTTCGTCGGGTTTATCTTGTTCGGCACGGCAGTCGCCGCAACCATCGGAACGGGCTTGGTGCAAGCGCAAGCCATCACGCTGGACGTGCTGCTCAGTGCGACGGTCAGCGCAACGCTGTGGCTCATCGCCGCCGCCTATCTCGGCTTGCCGTCCAGCTCCACGCACGCGCTGCTCGGTGGACTGATTGGCGCGGTGACCGTCACACACGGCGTCCATTCATTGCTGATTCTGGGATTTGCTAGGGTTTTGCTGGTGCTGTTCATCGCGCCGTTCATCGGCTTGGTGATGGGACACCTGTTTATGCGTCTCGCGATCTACGTGACGCGCGGCGCGTCGCCGAGCATCAACCGATTTTTCAAGCGCATCCAGGTTTTCAACGTGATTGCTCTGGGGCTGAGCTACGGCACGAACGATGGGCAGAAGGGTATTGCGCTTATGACGATGGCGCTCGTCGCGGCAGGCGCGCAAAGCAGCTTCCAAGTGCCCTTGTGGGTCAAGCTGCTGGGCGCGGTCGCGTTGTTATCGGGCATCAGCACCGGCGGCTGGCGCACGATTCGAACACTGGGTCGGCGCATCTACAAAGTGCGTCCGATCCACGCGTTCGTCGCCCAAACCTCTTCCGCGACGATCGTGCTGACCGCCGCCGCGCTGGGAGGACCGGTCAGCACCCCGCAGATCGTCAGCACATCGATTATGGGCTTGGGCAGCGCGGAACGAATGAGCGGCGTCCGATGGGAAATCGCCGGGCAAATCGTCATGGCTTGGCTGCTCACCATTCCTATTAGCGCGCTCGTCGCGGCAGGACTGCAATTTCTAGCCGCGCACATTGGACTGTAAGGGGGGAGAAATGAAATTTCCCAATCCATTCAAATCGCCGGAGGGCGACTTTCTCAAGTCCCTCGGCGATCAGGCGCTCAAAACGCGCGAAGGACTGGAAGCGCTCGAAGCGTATATGAAGAACGGCGATGAAGCGCACGCGCAGCGCGTCCAGTCGATTGAAAAAGAAGCGGACGAATTACGCCGCATCCTGATCGACGATCTCAATCGCACGTTCGTCACGCCGATCGACCGCGAAGATTTGTTCGCGCTCTCGCGGACCATCGACGACGTGCTCGATTACGGCTACACCACGCTGGACGAAATGGTGACGCTCGGCGTCAAGCCCAACCTGTACCTCCAGCGTCTCGCGTCGATCCTGCACGAAGCCGCGGAGGAATTGTACCTCGGCGTCATTCAGCTGAAGGACCATCCGCAAATCACGCTCGATCACGCGACGCGCGCCAAAGCGCTGGAGAATCGCGCGGAGAGCGTCTACCGTTCCGCCGTCGCCGATTTGTTCAAAGAGCCGAAGACGGTCGAGGACATTGTCGAGATTCTCAAGATGCGCGAGATTTATCGCCATCTGTCCAACGCCGCCGATCGCGGCGACGAAGCGGCGAACATTCTGGGCGACATCGTCGTCAAGATGACGTGATGCGAAGGGGCGTTCAATCGAACGTCCCTTCATACGTCAACCTTAAAAATTTCGTACCCCCTCTTGTCAACCCCGCTGAATTGTGTATAATACGCCCCGTCTCTGATTGAGAGAGACAATTCGTTCTATTTTTCCGGTTTCGTGATGAGGCGGAACTGAGATTGGCAGGTAACGATTTGCCGCCGCTGTTTGAGCGCGCCAAACATGACGCGCATCGACCAGAAGATTCCACGTTCTTTTCTTCTAGCCGCACGGTCTATCCCTCTTGGATTGTGCCTTCCTTCGCAAGTCCGAACCTTGCCAACGTCCACCCTTTGGCAGGAGTATCTTTCCCGTGAACACCTTGAGCAAGTATTTCCGTTGGATCGTTCTCGCCACGGCGATTGCCACGTACGTGCTCGTCATCGTCGGCGGCATTGTGCGCGTGAGCGGCTCTGGCTTGGGCTGCCCCGACTGGCCCCTCTGCCAGGGACGCGTCGTCCCAGCATTGCAAGGCGCGACGCTCGTCGAATTCTCGCACCGCGTGACGACTACGCTGGTCACCGTGCTGATTCTGGCGAGCGCGTTTCTCGCGTGGCGGCGTTATCGCAGCGACAAAGTAATCTTCCGTTCCGCGATCCTCGCCGTCGCGCTGCTTGCGCTGCAAATCGTTTTGGGCGGCATCACCGTTCTCTTTGAATTGCCGCCCGCCATCGTCGGGATTCACCTCGGCAACGCGTTGCTGCTGTTCGCCGCGGTCATCGCCGCGACGATGTTCGCTTGGCATCCGTGGAGCGCGCGCGTCGGCGCGCGTGACCCGCGTGACCGGCTGCCGCGTCTCGCGCTCGCCAGTACGATCGGGGCGTTCATTCTGATTTTAAGCGGCACCGTCGTCACCGGCACGCTGGCGCGATACAGCTGCACCACCTGGCCCCTGTGCGACAATCAATTGATCCCTGGCGGCGGCATTCTGCCGATCATCGCGGCGGCGCATCGATACGTCGCGGCGGTCATTGGCTTGCTGATTCTTTACACGCTGATCTATACCTGGCGCACGCGGCGGCACATTCCACAGTTGATGACCGCGTCCGTCATCGCGGCAATCCTCTTCGTTTTCCAAGTTTCCGAAGGCGCAGTCAATGTGTTTCTGGCGTACCCCGTATTGACCGGCGTCTTGCATCTCGCCAGCGCCGCCGCGGTGTGGGCAAGCATGGTCGTCTTTACGATTCTCGCGTATCAGACAGCGGAGACCGTATCCGCCGGCACACCAACGCGCGACCGTTCCACCAATGTCATTCTGAGCGGAGCGAAGAATCTCGTTGCCCGTAACGAGACCCTTCGCTCGGTTCAGGGTGA
>DAIDTM010000409.1 GCA_027457205.1 Anaerolineae bacterium
AGCCCGGCGCCGCATCCAACGCGCTGACCTGGCTCGACTATCTCGCGATTCCGGTCTGGGCAATCGGCTTTTTCTTTGAAGCCGTGGGCGATTGGCAGCTGGCGCAGTTCAGGGCGAATCCGGCGAACAAGGGCAAGCTGATGAACACCGGCGTCTGGCGGTACACGCGCCATCCCAACTATTTTGGCGACGCGACGCAGTGGTGGGCGTACTATCTCATCGCCGCAGCCGCCGGCGGTTTCTGGACGATTTTCAGTCCGATCATCATGACCGGCTTGCTGATGCGCGTGTCCGGCGTCACGCTGCTGGAAAAGACGCTGAAGGAAACCAAACCGGGCTACAAAGAGTACGTCGAGATGACGAGCGAATTTGTGCCATGGTTTCCGCGGAAGGCGACGCGGTAAGATGAACTGGACAACTGCGTTGCGCTGCCCGCGCTGTCGGGCGAACGGGCTGACGATCGATCCGCCGCCGGACGACGGCGATCCGCTGCCGCGGCGCGGCGAAGCGATTTGCGCTGGATGCGGCGCGCGTTACCCCATCGCCGATCACCTTCTCGATCTCGCGCAGCGCGGCGATGGCAGCCGGCGGACGCTGGCGGGGTGGAGCAATCTCGCGCCGCTCGCGCCGCAGATGTACGAAAAGCTCTGGCGTCCGCGTGCGCTGACGCTTTTGACGGGCAAGCCCTTTCCAGTCGCGCGCGAAATCGCGCTCGTCAACGAATGGCTCGTCGCGCAGCCGCGCGAACTCATCGTCGATCTCGGCTCGTCCACCGATCTGTACGCGCGCGGCATTGCCAGGTCGGCGAAAGCCGGCGCGCCGGCAATCGTCGCCATCGATCTGGCGGCGGGGATGCTCCAAGCCGGGCGCAGGTATGCGCGGCGCGAAGGCGTCACGACGATCGCGCACGTGCGCGCGCCGGCAGACCACCTGCCGTTTGCCGACGGCGCGGTCGACGCGGTCGTGTGCGGCGGCTCGCTGAACGAGTTTCGCTTCATGGATGCGGCGCTGCGCGAGGCGCGGCGCGTGTGCGCGTCGAACGGTCGGATGGTGTCGATGAGTTTGCTCGCGGCAAATTCGTGGCGCGGCAAACTCGCGCAGACGGGCGCGCGAACCAGCGGCATCCAATTTCCGTCGCTGGACGAATTCAACGATACCTTGGACGCGGCGGGCTGGCGGCGGGAGAAACAAAAAGTCTTTGGAGCGATCGCGTTCAGTTTGTTGCGGAGGAATGATGTCAAAAGCAGCAACGGTGTTCTCTGAAACCCGGATGGAATACGAAACGCCGCGCGGTGGAATCACCATCGGCGCGTACGTTGCGCGGAGGTTACACAAGACCTTTTTGCTCGCGCCGGCGCCGGAACTGATCGAGCGCGACCGCGCCCGCGCGCTGGCGCAAATCGCGCTCTACGCCGCCGCGGCATCGACCAGTTTTGGCGCGGCGCGGTATCAGCCGGACGGTGATGCGGTCGGCGCGGTGATCGAGACCATCGATCCTGAAACCGGCGCGCGCGTCACGGTGACGTGCGAGCGCTATCTGCGCTTTTCGTACCGCGTCGAGATGAAAGGCGTTGGCGTCGTGTCTGGCTCGGAAACGATCACCGGCACGACCGTGGGTCTGCGCGGTTTGGGGATGCCTGCGCCGACAACGTTCGTGTTCATGGCGGAGCGCGGCAACTATCGCGCGGATTTGGTTGGCGTGATGACGAGCGAACTCGCGCCGCGCTTTGGCGCGTGGCGGATTCGCGGCTACGGCGCGCTCGATGCGTCGGACAACTCCGGCAATCGCGGTCGTCTGTCGTTGGACCGTTCGGGATTGGCTTTTGTTTCGATCACGACGCGCGATGGGAACGCCATCGAGATTCAAGAACATCTGGTTTAGTCGGAAGGGGTAGGGGATGCTGCCGATATATCTTTCATTCAAGGAAATGTGGCGTAACAAGGGTCGCTTTCTGCTGTTCAGTCTGGTGATTGCGCTCATCACGGTTTTGGTGCTCTTTATCGCCGCGTTGGCGGACGGTTTGGGCAATGGCAACCGGGAGTACATCGAGAAACTGAATGGCGATCTGATCGTCTACAAATCCGACGTGGCGCTGTCGATCACCGCGAGCCAGCTGGGACGCGAGAAATTGCTGGAGGTGTCGCGCGTGCCGGGCGTCACGGACGCGGGGCAGGTGAGTTTCAGCAGCACGGTGGTGCGGTATCAGGGCGCGAAGGAATTGAACGTCTCGCTCATCGGCGTGGGAGCGGGCAAACCGGGCGAGCCGCCGGTGGTGCAGGGCAGAGGGTTGCAAGACCGGCAAGCCAAAGAAGCCATCATCGACCGCAACGTCGCGCTCACCACCGGCTTGCGCGTCGGCGACAACTTGACGATCAAATCGATTCAGGGCGCGAAGGAAAAACTGTACACGCTTCAAGTCGTCGGTATCAGCGACGGTCGCCAATTCTTTTTGCAGCCGTCGGTGATCGTTCCCGACCTGACGTTCGAGCAGATCAAGCCGGGCGCGGTGCCCACCGGCAACGAATCGGATTTGATCTCCAACATCATCGTCGTACGGCTCCAACACCCGAGCCAGTGGAAGCAGATGGAATCGGTCTTGGCAAGTCAGGTCAGCGGCATCCAAGCCGTCGATAAAGTGACGGCGTACGAGAACACGCCGGGGTACGCCGCGCAGCAGAGCACGCTGAGCACGCAGCAATTCTTTTCGCTGCTGATCGGCGTCCTGGTGATCGGCGGCTTTTTCCAGATTCAGATGTTGCAAAAGGTGCCGCAGATCGGAATGTTGAAAGCGGTGGGCGCGTCCAGCCCGGTCATCGCGTTGTCGGCGCTCGCGCAGATCGTGATGGTGACCGTCATCGGCGTGGCGATTGGGACCGCGGCGACGCTCTTGATGGCGTTGACTTTTCCGGCGACGATCCCGATCGTCTTCTCGCCGATGGCGATCGTGCTGGGCGTCGTATCGATCTTGCTGATCGGACCGCTGGGCGGTCTGGTGTCGATCCGCTACGCGTTGCGCGTCGAGCCGCTCACCGCGCTCGGACTGTCTTCCTAGGAAAATGCAATGGCAAATTCACTCGAAACAAAAGCGGTAACGAAAATCTACCAGACCGATACCGGCGTAACCCGCGCGGTCGATTCGGTGACCCTGGCGGTACAGAACGGCGAGTTCGTCGCGCTGGTCGGACCCAGCGGCTCGGGCAAGACGTCGCTGCTGGCGATGCTGGCGACGCTGCTCTCGCCGAACGAAGGCGAGATCATCATCGCTGGGCAATCGCTTATGGAAATGAGCGACCGAGAGCGCACGCGGTTTCGCCGCGAGAAAATTGGTTTCACCTTTCAGGCGAACAACCTCGTGTCCTACCTGACCGCGATGGAAAACGTCGAGCTGATGCTGCGACTCAACGGCAAGTACGACCGCGCCGGCAGAGAACGCGCGCGCGAACTGCTCGCGCGGCTGGGCTTGGGCGACCGGTTGAACAACCTGCCGCGCCAATTGTCCGGCGGGCAGCAGCAGCGCGTCGCGATCGCGCGCGCGTTGATCCACAACCCCGCGCTCGTGCTCGCCGACGAGCCAACCGCGAGTCTGGACACCGAGCGCGCGTATCAGGTCGTGCAGACGTTTGCCAACTTGATTCACGAGCAAAACCGCGTCGGCATCATGGTCACGCACGACCTGCGAATGACCGCGTTTGCCGACCGCGTCGTTCAGATGATGGACGGCAAGATCCGGCGCGTCATCGACAATCACGAGGAGATCACTGGGTTTTCGCGCGGCACGCTGTCCAGCGCGCCGCCGTCAGAGCCGCGCGCGCCGCGTCTCGTTCCGCGCCTCGCACCAAGTTGATCGAGGGAAAGTATGGAAAAACTTGCCCGTCTCAAATTCAACGATCCCGCGCCGGACGCGCCGGTGCTGACCACTGCCGGCGAACCGGTCTGGCTTTCGACGCTGTGGTCGGAAAAGACGCTGCTGCTCGCGTTCACGCGACACTTTGGCTGTCCGCAGTGTAAGGAGATGCTCGCTGAATTGGTCGACGCGCGAACTGACATCGAGCATGCCGGGCTGACGTTGGCGGCGGTTACACAAGGCACGCCGGCGGAGACTGCCGAGTTCTGCCGAAGCCAAGCGCCCGGCGTCGTCTGTCTGTCCGATCCGGAGCGCAAAGGGTATCGCGCCTACGGTTTGGAGCGTGGCAACCTCTGGCAAGTCGCGCTGTCGCCGCAGGTGGTGGCGGGTACGGCGCGCGCGCGAAAACGCGGTCATCACGCTGAGATGCCACCGAAGGGTCAGGATGCGATGCAGATGTCGGGGACGTTTATCATCGGGAGCGATGGACGGATTCGGCTGCCGTACTATTACGACACGATTGCCGATCATCCGCCGGTCGATTTATTGCTGCACGGCGTCCTCTCGACCGGCTGGGACAAGCCGTTCAACGGACCTTTGGCATAAGATGCGGCGCGCGCGGCAGACGCTAGGCGGGATGGCAAAACGTGGATTGACGAACGAAAGATTTGTTGATTGACGGCGATGTTGCATCGAACCATGGCGGGTGGCAATGTGCCGTGGACGATGCTCGACGCGGTCGCCCGGCAAGCCGGCGTGACGATCGGCAAGGATTATCCTACGCCAGTCGTCGACCACGCCGCGCGTGTGCTGGCGATGGACAAGTGGCAAGGCATGCGAGGTAAGTGCGATTAGCTTGGCGGCGGATTGAGCTGCGATTCCGACTGGGCGCGCAGATCGTCCGGCGTCGCCGCGCCGCAATTGGGACAGGCGTACTGATTGTCCGCCGGCACGTAGGCGCGACCGCAATACGGGCAATTGATAGGCTGCGGTTTGGGCGGCTCGACCGGCACTTCGTGGACGACCTCGCGCGTCTCGACACGGGTGGTGGTGGGACCACCGAGCGAGCCGAGAAAGATCGGTCCCATGCCGGGAAAATAACCGCCGCCAATGCCGCCGCCTCCACCTCCGCCGCTCCCGCCGCCAGAGAGCGAGGGACCTGATGCGCTTGAGCGACGCGACGAACCAGACCTTCTCTCGCCTCCGCCGCTCATCGCACCAAGGACGACGAACAAGACCGCGATGATGGCGACGGCGGCGACGGTGATAAAAACGATGATTGCGGTATCGCGCAGCGCGCGCGGCAGGTCGTACAGTTCATAGCCGTAACAAAAGAGGAAAACGCCGCCGATGTAAAACGGCGCGAGCAGCAGCATCAGCACGATGCCGGTGCTCGAGTCGAGCGTTCCGGTGATCCACGTTTGATAGGCGATGAAAATTTCGACCGCCAAAGCCGCCAGCGCGACGAGACCGCCGGGAATCAAAAGGTACAGCGGCTTGCCCGGCTTGGCGTCGTCGTAGTGATGATCGACTACATGGTTTGCTCTGGCGCGTACCTGAAGCGCGCCGGGTTTCGAGGTTGTCACACGGTCTCCATTCGATACTGGTGAATCTTACTCTTATTATATCGCCGCCACAGAACGAGGTCAACCACGCTATGCGTCCAACCGCGCGGCGATGAACGGCACGAGCATCTCTGATTCCGCCAGTCCGCCGTGCCGTCCCAGCATCGGTTTCTTGTCCTCGCGATAGCCCCAGTAGTGATCGCTGATCGGCAGCGCGAGCAAATCGCCGATGCGGTGCTTGACCTCCGGCGCTATGTTGCCCGATCCGAACAGCCCCGCGTCCAACGCGGCGCGCGAATCGATCCCGAAAACCTTGTCGCCGAGCCGCGCCGAAATATAGTCGCGCGCCGCGTCGATTTCGCCGTTGCGACAGTACAGATACGCCGCGCGCGCCTCGCCCGCAAAATCCATCAGCAACTGCTCGCGCAGCTCAGGATAATCGGTCAAATACACCGCGCGCTCTTTGGGCGTATCGATTTGCCCGTGATCGGCGGTCAACAGGAAAAGCGTGCCGGCGCGCGCGGCAGGCGAGAGTCTCCGCAAGAATTCGCGCTCGAACGAGTACGCCAGATTATCGATCTCGGCGGTCACGGCATCGGAGGAAGGACCGTACGTGTGCGAAATCGTGTCGACCGCGCTCCAGTACGCGACGAACAGCGCGCGCTCGGCGCGGCGCGCCTCGACGACATCGCGCAGAGTGACCCACAGATCGGACGACGTGACGAATCCGTACGTCTCGCGTGCGCCACGAATCTGCACGCGCGAGAGCGCGCTCTTGACGTACGGCTGCTCGATGAGTTGGTAGACTGGCGCGCCGAGCGGCTCGAGCGTTTGCGGCAGCGACGGCACGGCGAGAAATTTCTCCGGTTCCATTCCCGCCTTGACCAATTGTTCGCCCCCTAACTCGCGCGTGGCGACCGGATTAAAGCCAATCATCTCCGCACGCACGCCATACTCGCGCAGAAAAAGTTGATAGCCGACGAATCCGTGCTCTGCCGGCGTATAGCCCGACCAGAGCGCCGTCAGCGCGGCGGTCGTCGTCGATGGAAAGGTGGAGGTGAGCGGCGCAAAGCGTGCGCCGGCGCGCAGCAGCGCGTGAAAGCCGTTTTGCGGATTCGCGTCAAGCGCGTTGAGCCAACGCCGATAGCCGGTCGCGTCCGCGATGATGAGAACGATACGCCGAACATCGGCGGACAAATCGCCGATGATTTCAGGATCGAGCGGCGGCGTAGATATACTGCCGCCCAGAATCCGGACGATAGTCGCCGGAATGTTCACGATGGACCGCCCGCCGTAGTTGGGCGCGATGAGATCGACGGGTAGGTTCAGTCCACTAAACCGCGCGGCGCGTTCGGCGCGGATTCGTCGCTCGATGGTTTCGGTAAGCAGCATAATTCACCCTTTTTCCTCCGGCGGTTTCATCGCTCGAAAGCTGCGGTACAGCAAAAGGTCGTACACGATTTTCAATCCGCCGGCGACGAAGAACGGCGCGCTGAGCAACGGTCCACCCAACAGCGCGCCGGCAAGCGACGGAGAGACCGCCGCGCCGATCGATCGCGCGATGGATGTTACGCCGGACGCGGCGGAACGTTCGTCTGGCTCGACGACTGCCATGGTGTAGGACTGGCGCGTCGGCACGTCCATCTGCGAAATCGAAAAGCGCGCGAGCAGGACGAGGATCGCCAGCGGCAGGTTCGGCATCAGCGGCACGAGGATCAGCAGCAGGTTCGACGGAATGTGCGTAAAGACCATCGTGTTGATCAAGCCGATCCGCGCTGCGATGCGCGCGGCGGACAGCGCGGAAATGCCGGCGAGAATGTTCGCGCCGAAGAAGATGCTGCCGAGCACCACCGGTGGAACGCCAAAGCGCGTCTGGAACCAGTACGCCACCAGACTCTGCACGATGAACCCGCCGGCGAACGCGTCGAGCGAGAACAGCGCGCTAAGTTTGAGGACGATGCCGCGCGAGCGGTGCAGACCGATCCTTGTCGTGACGACCTGCCGGGTCGTCTCGACATTTTTCGACAAGCGGCTGAACACCAGCGCGAGGACGACGCCGAACGCGGCGTAAATCAAGACGATCGCGCGGTAACTTGCCAACGGCGTACTGCCGGTGGCTTGCAGCAACTGCGCGAGCGCGCCGCCGCACAGCGCGCCGGTCGCCGTCGCGAACGAGCCGACGAGATTGTACCACGCAAAGACGCGCGTGCGCTGCTCGTTGGGCACGATCTGCGTGAGCGCGGCTTGCTCGATCGACAAGAAGGGTCCGATCTCGTTGCCGCTGGGGCTGATGACGCCAATGATCGCGGCGATGACGAGCAGCACGTAATTCTGCGTGACTGCGAAAACGACGCCGGCGAAGAGCATCAATGCCGCGCCTGCCATCAGCATCTTCTGGCGACCGATGCGATCCGCCGAGGTGGTGATCCAGAGCGAGACGCCTGCATCGCCCAAGAGAGTGAACGTCAGCAGCGCGCCAATCTCGGCGGTTGTCAGCCCAACTTGCGCGAGGTACAGCGCGAGCACGACCGACAAAAAGCCGTACGCGAACAAACGCACGATGCGCGTGGTGAAGAGGATTCGTCCATCGGCATTGAGAAGACTGACAAATCCCGGCGATGAGGCAACGGTCATTGTTCTCTCGCGGTCTGCACGCGACACCACGCGTACAGCGCGTCGTACACCTCGAACTGATGCAAGAGGTTTTCCTCATCGTTGGGATATCGCAGACTGTAGCCGACCGCGATCGCTTCCAGTCCGCGCGCCATCGGATCACTATCGATGTCTTCCGCGACGTCCGCCGCGTGGACGATCTTGGCGAGCCGCGTCAGCGCGGGGTCTTTCAAATCGTACTTGAGCATGATCGATTCAAACGAGCAGCGACGGTCGTGATGGCTCAGCTCAACGCCGGGCGCATCGAACGGAATGGCATCCTCCTCTTTCGCGACGCGCTCGATCTGATTCTTGGGAACGAATCGGAATTCGGCTTCGTTGTCGACAAAGCGCGTGATGAGCCATGGACAGGCGACACGGTCGACGTGAACGTGTGAGCGGGTAACCCATTTCATTTTTTGTTAATAGGGTCGAAACCCGCGCCTTATGAATTTTGATTCTCAATCTCGGTAACGCTTACCGCGAAAAATGCCTTGTTACAGAGTATCTTTTGACGCCTCATTACCGATTTTGAGCGTCAGAATTCATTAGGCGAGCCGCTTCAAGCCCTCTCCTTTCGTGATGTAAATATTGCCAATGTGTCCGTAAGTGACATTTCAGGTGCAATCGGTAATCTCTGATCAGCCTCCGTTCTTCCTAGTACGGCGACCTGCTCAAAACATTGTAGCACAACCCAGGCGGGCTTACAAACCGAACGTGAAATACTTGGCGAGTTCAGATTTGGCACTTGGGAGCAAACACCCGATTGGAAGGATTTCTGCGGTCCCTGGAATTAGCCGCGCCGATCTCGGAAAAAGACCTGCAGCCATGCCACGGTCGCTTCGCTCGGAATGACCGCCCCTAAATCAAACTGGAATTTGCTCTAGGTGGAACTATCCAACTCATCCGCGCCTTTGGGAGGCGATTCGATATGACCGATCACGTCGTCCGACGTTTGCCCTTTGACAGGTTGATCGGTCACCAAGGTCACATCGCCGCCGGCTTCGAGTCGAATTTGGCGGCGTCCGTCGCCGATGATGCCTTCCCAATAACCGCCGAGGTCGTCCACCATGATCTTCGCATTGTCCAAGTCGCGAATGTAAAAGCGCAGATCGCGTCCGGCGGAAAACTTGACGTTATCACCCGCGAGCGTTTCGCAGTCCAAGTCCATTGCGCGACCAGCGGAGGCGTGGACGAGGGTATGGACATTGCGGACGCGCACGTCCCAACCCGCGTCAACCGCCACGCTGCCGCGAACGTTGCGCACCTCGGCGCTTAGCCCGGCGGATACTTTCACCGTGCTGTCATAAGGAACGCGCACGGTCGCATTCCCGCCAACATTCACTTGAATGGCGTCGTCGGGCATGTCTTTCTGTTTGCGCTTGAGCAAATCCGTACTCACGTCGAACAGGACGCGCTCGCCGACTTTGGCGCGGGCGCGGAGGTGACCGAGCGCGGATTCGCTGCGCCGTTCGATCTTCAAGCCCCACTTGTGATCCGTGCTGGCGAGGACCCGCTCGTCGTCCCAGCCCTCGACCTGAATGCTCATACCCGCGTGGACGATCACCGTCGGGGTCTTGCCGGCTTGGATGGATCGTTGTGTCATACTTGCTGCTCCTATTCCCATTTTACCACGAATGGAGGGGCAAAGCATTTCGTTGAACTGTACGACATGCTTTGCCCCTGCGCCTATTTTTCAAGCCAGACTTCAAATCCGATTCCGCTCAACTGGATCCGAGATTTCGGAATTCCCGCCTCGGACAGGAATTCTCGCAGCTGCTGCTCGGTGTAGGCGTTCTTGAGAAGCATCAGCGAAAAAGCCGATTTTGTGAAAAAGCGGTTGATCCAATTCAGCCCCATCCCGTCAACTTCCCGGTCGATCTCGGCGCGCGAAGCATCGTGCCGCAGATCGATCACAAGCGCTTTGCCTTGCAATCGCAGCACCCGATACATTTCGCCGAGCGCCCGCGCGGGGCGAGTAAAGTTCTTGAACGCCGCCGTGCAGATCACGAAATCGAAGCTGGCATCCTCGAACGGCAGGTTGGCGGCATCGCCCTGTCGAAAATCGATCTTGACGCCGGCGTCTTTCGCATTCGCGCGTTCGATTTCAACGAACGTTTTGCTGATGTCTACGCCGGCGACCTGATACTTGCTCATCTTGGCAAGCTCAATGGAAAGAAAACCCGGGCCCGGAGCGACTTCGAGCACACGACCGCCTGCCGGCACGATTTGGGAGACTCGCTTTGCCAGCACGTCGAACTCCCGACCCTGGCGCGTGTTCTGGGCGTACCAGCGGGCGATCGGTCCTTCCATCGCCATGCCTTTGTACGGTTTGGAAGATTTGGTCTGAACGTTGTTACTTGTCATTTTAGATTACTCCTTTATTCCGTCGTTGATCTCTCGGTCAAATGAAGAATCGACATGGTTTTTGCACTATCGTCTCTCTGCATTCAACTGGAACGCTTCATTTGAAAAGATAAACGTACAAATTTATTCCAACATCTTGAATATCATGCTTTTGAAAAGGTGTGTTCTTGATTAATTCAACGAATTTACTTTTTGAGTAGGCACCGCTTCTCTGAATTCTGAAAGCCAATTTCATGAAAAGTGCAGTCATTCCTTTGAGTCCCAAACTTGAAGAATATCTATTCCATTCTTGACTGGCAGCATCATGGTTTAAATCAATGATTAATGCTGTCCCTCTAGGTTTCAGCACTCGGTACATTTCATTTAGAACTTTTTGCGGCTCCATGAAGTTCTTGATTGCCCATGAGCAGAAGATAAAATCGAAGGACATGTCTGGAAATTGGATGCTGGATGCATTTCCTTGTAGGAAATCCACCTTTACCCCTGCTTGCTCAGCATGAGTGCGAGCGATCTTAATTAAATCGTTACTAATATCCAGCCCGGTAATTTTGAAGTTGCCTAACTTTGCCAATTCGGTGCAGAAATATCCTGGACCAGTTGCAATTTCCAAAACAGATCCGCCATTCGCGACATGACTAGTTGCCAAATTGGCGTATTCCTTTAAATCTTTTAGCCGATATTTGCGTGAAAAACCATCATACTCGTGAGCCTTCTTGCCTTGTATCTCAAGATCTTTAAATTTTCTGACAAACTTCATCATAACAATACCTCCATTGTGTGGCTCTTAACTTTATTTCAAACAAATCAACGTTACTTTTATTTATTAAGCAAACCTTACTGCGCTCGCGACAACAGCGCACTAGGTAATCAGGAGCCGCCCAACAGGAGTTGGCTCAATTCCGATCATGACCTGCTGCTGATAGGCGTTCCACGAGGTCATCCCTTTCCAAGTCCATTTCGACGTAGCGGATCTCGCGGGCGCGAGGTGTGAGATCGCGCGCACACTGCCGCTTGATGGTTTGCGTGTTCAGCTGATCGACCTCGAAAACCGTTGCATTACTCAAACAATCGAGTCGATAGGCGCGCCCGTCCAGCCCTGCTCCAAGAATCACCAGTTGCTCTACCGGCTGCGACTCGGCGATTGCGCGATCCAGCATCACGGCGCGAAACTGATTGAAGACCGCCATGCCGCGCCGCACCCAGAAAGGGCAAGGCGAACCCGAACGTCTGGCGGCGGCGCGTTGTACTTGGTCCCGCCACCGCGGTGAGAGCAGATGTTCCGCAACGGGGTCAGAAAAACCGGGAACTTCGGGCGAAAGGTTTCCGAGTGCGCGATTCAGCGCAACAAACCGAGCGGTTCTGCTAGCTCTAGCGCGACGCATGGGATTGACCTCCGTTCTTCTCCTGTTCAAGTTGCCAGGAGAATAACACGCGGCAGGGTGAATTGGCATCACCCAGGGCGGGTGATTCAGTGGGTGATATAATTAGACGCGGACAAACGCAGACGAACGCGGATTTTTGTTCTTAATTTGCGTTTGTCTGCGGCAATCCGCGTCTGATTCTTGAAGGGGAAAGAGGAGGGCTAGAGCAAATTCAACTGCCGCGCGACCTCGCGTGCCTCGTCGCGATTGCTCACGTTGAGTTTGCGGTAGATGCTCTGCAACTGGGTTTTGATCGTGTTGGTCGAGACAACCAGCTCGCGCGCGATTTCGGGGTTGGACATTCCCGCGGCGAGCAGACGCAGCACACGCTGCTCCTGGGGACTCAATGGCTCGAAGGGGAATTCAGATTTAGGATTTAAGATTTCTGATTTAGGATTTGCAAATGCTGCCAACAATTTGGTAACGTAATCGCGGAGGCGCGGCGACTGTTCTTCAATCCTAATTCTTAAATCATAAATCATAGATCGCATCTTCTCGCCTTCGTCCAGGAAAAGGCGTTGGTACCCTTTTGAGTATGCGATGGTCAGCGCGCGGACGAGCGCTTTGCCGGCTTGCGTTTCCCTGGATTGGACTGCGTACGCCAGTGCTTTGAGAGCCAGGGTCTCCACTTCGCTGGAGGTCCGCCCATGCTGCTGTGCGTCCGCGCGCCACCGTTCGAGCAACTCTTGCGCGGCGTCAACTTTTTCATCTTTAATGAGCATCCGCGCCACGATCAAATCTTGCCGCTCTTGCAGCATCCGCGGCAGGTCTGTGGCGCGTTGAGCGATGCTAACATACCAGCTGTGCACCGCCTCAGTGTCGCCTACCATGAGCGCGAGACGCGCTTGGTATGCAAGCACCTCCTGCACCAAATGCAGCTGCCGCGTTTGGGCGACCAGGGCGCGCAGTTTCTCTTGCGCCTCAGCCGTATTGCCACGCGCGTGCAACACACGCGCGAGCATGAGCGTGGCATGGACCATAAGTTGGTCATTCGCGCGCCGCGTGCCGAGTTCGAGCGCGCGGGTCGCTTCACGTTCGGCGGCGTCGAGATCGTTTCGCTCGTAGGCAATCGTGCTGAGACCGAGCGCGGTAGTTCCTTGATCGTCTAGCATGTCCTCGCTGCCAACTGCTACTTGTTGTACCTGCTGATAGAGTTGAATCGCCTGATCGAACTCACCCTGGCGAACGTACACATCAGCTAACCAACCGGTCGCGGCGAGGACGCCCTGAATATTCAGTGCCGCTCCAGACAAGGCGCGCGCCTAGATCAGCGCATTCTGCGCCGTCTCCATTCTGCCTGCCAGCGACTCGTCAATCCCGACGATAATCAAATCGCTGCCGCGCCAAAACACATCATCCTCGGGAAGCAATTGGAGCGATTCGCGCGCCAGTGTAAACGCGCGCGCGAAATCGCTCTGCCATAGGGCGCTGAGGGCGCGCAGAGCCAGAACTTGACCGAGACCAGCGCTGTTGTCTTCGCGTCGCCAGGTTTCTTCGGCGACGCGCAAAGGCGTTTCCAGTTGCGCCGCGGTCGACGCGGCATATCGATCCGAAGTGAACAGCAAAGCGAGCGCATACTCAAAGCAGAGAGTTGGGTGCGCGCCAAACACCTCTTGCGAAAGCTGCTCGACCCAAAGTCGAAAGGTGTAGAATTCGGGCTGTCTCCGCCGATCGAGCGACCGTTCGATAAGCGCCGCCGCGCGCGAAAATTGTTGCGCGGCAATGGCGGTCTCGATGGCTTGGTCGAGCAGACCATGTTGCTCGTACCAGGCGCTCGCACGCGCGTAAAGCGCACGCATGCTCTCCGCACCGAAATGTTCGCGCGCCGTGTGACGCATCGCCTCGGCGAACAGCGCGTGATAGCGATACCACTCCGGCTCGCCGAGCGGCAGCAGGAATAGATTGGCGTGTTCGAGTTGAGCGAGGAGACTAGCGCTGTCATTTCGATTCGTAACCGCATCGCACAGCGACGCGGTTAGCCGGTTGAGGATGCTGGTTTGAAGCAGGAATTCTTGTAATGCTTCCGATTGCGCGGCAAGGACTTCTGTCGTCAGGTACTCGATCACGTGCCGATGTCCGCCGCCGGACGCGCTGCGCGACGCGAGGAATTGCTCGATCGCCGACGGATCGCGTTTTCCCTCCAGCGCCAGCGCAATCAAACGCAAGCCCGCCGCCCAGCCATCGGTCTGCGCGTCAAGACGCGCCACCGTCTCCGGTTTGAGCGAGACCCGGAGAATTTGCTCAAGAAAGGTGCGCGTTTCTTCCCGCGAAAACTGCAAGTCGGCGGCGTTGATCTCGACGACTTGGTTACGCGCGCGCCAGCGCGCCAGACCGAGCGGCGGCTCACTCCGCGTCATCAAAACGAGATGGAGTGTGTCGGGGAGATGATCGAGCAGAAACGCCACGCTCGCGTGGATTTGGGAAGATGTGATGACGTGATAATCTTCGATCACGAGAATGCCCGGCGCGGGCAGCGCTGCAAGCTCATTGATGAATGTGGTGAGGAGCGGTTCAAAGGAGGGCGTCTTGGAAGTCCGCAGGTCTGCCAGCGCGGATTTGCCCAAGCCCGGATCGAACGCGCGGCACGCCGTGATGACGTAGGTCCAGAATCGAACCGGATCGTCGTCGCTGGGGTCGAGCGCGACCCACGCCGCCGGCTCGCGGCGTGTGGCTAACCATTGGGCGACGAGCGTGGTCTTGCCATAGCCCCCCGGGGCGGAGATCAGAGTGAGCTTGGTTGCCGTGCCCGCGTCGAGGCGCGCGAGCAAGGAGGGACGGGATACCAGCGCGGAAGGGAGGCGCGGTGGCGCCAACTTGGTGCGTAGAAGTTGATTGGTACTCGTTTGATGTTTGCGACGGGTCTCAGCCATCGTGCTTCGACTGCATTGTAGTGCGGAATACCATGCCTGTCAACGAAGTGTGCGCCGATGAAGCGCTGGGACTTGCCCTGTTCATTTTTTGGCGCAGTGCTCACAAGATGCGCTCCTCGATCTCCCAGGCATGATCGAGGACATGCCACGCCACGCGGCGGACGAAATAGCGCGGTGTCCAGATGACGCCACCGCGCGGTCCGTGTGCGGGTAATTCTCCGCGCGTCGCGGCGGCTAGCGCGTTCAAGACCTCTTGCCGAGTTCGATGGAGCTCTTCACTCAGGTCATGTTCTTCGCTCGTTTTTTGCTTCCAGGCGAGCCGTGCGAGATAGCTCTTGTCGGCACCCAGCACATGCCGGACGATTCCATCGAGGTCTCTGCCTCCTCCGCGCGGTCCCTTCCGCAGTTCCTTTCCTGCGGCTTTTCTCACAGCCGCGTCGAAGGCTTGCCAATACGCCGTCAGCAACTTGCGAGATCGCTCAAGCTCGGCGCGATCCATCGAGCGTGTGTCACTTGATGGAGCAACGTCAGGTGCGCCGAAATCGGTGGTGGTGTTGCCCTTATGCCGCTCGACTACGATGAGCGCGGTCGCATCGGCGGGCGACTGAAACTCGACGTGTGCCGTGCGGAGGATGTGAGCGTAGCGCGGTCCATAGTCCAAGAGAGCTTGCAGCGCCGAATCTTGGTCACGTCCGCTCCGACACCATCCCAGCCATTCGATCGCGCCGGCGAATGTTCGTTTCTTTCCTATCTCGAGGTAAACAGCGATTTTGTTCGACGATAGTGCCATTCGTAGTACTTCCCTATGTTCCCGAATCTGACATGAGCAGTTGGAGTCAGCCGCCTGCCGGCGCAGTTGGCAAGTCCCTGATCTATCGTTCCAAGAATTTGTTCAGAGCCGTCAGCATCATCTCCCAGTTCTTCTCAGAATGGGCGCGCTCTTCTTCGGTGGCATTATGGTCTTGAGATAGCGCGACACGGGTTTGGTTTCCATCGGCGGACAGCTCGATCGTGACCGTGTGATAGTTTTCCGGTTGATCTTCAAGTCCGGAAAGCGGGCTGAAATGACTGTATTGAATTACGCGTCCCGGCTTGAACTGGAGAATCACGCCCTTGTCCTCGTACGGCTTGCCTTGCCATTCCCCTTTCCAGACAATCGGACGTCCCTCGCGCCAATCCGAAACAACCTGGGTACCGAACATGTACTGCCGGATAGCGTCGGGGTCCACCAGCGCCTTCCAGACTTTTTCGCTGGGGGCATTGATACTTATTGAAGCCCTGGCGATTAGATTTTTGTCCATACGAAACTCCTTTCTACTCTTTCCGAGTTCATCTACATCAGCACCACGGGCATTTCAAGGAACTCGCTATACCGCCGGACTGCCAAGGCGACGGCTCGGTTTTCAGTTTTTCCCAATCGAGCGAATGGATCGGTCTCGATGACCACGGCACCCTTCTTGAGCGTGCGCTTCCATGTACCTACGATTTGACCATTGATGACGAGAGTGTGCTGGAAAAGGGGATTGTTCCGCGCATCCAGTTGGTTGGCGTAGGATGAGTCAAAGATAGCGCTGCGATCCGTATAACCGACCACATATTCGTCATAGTTCGGCAGCAAGTATGCAGCCGGCGAATTGGTCTTGGCAGGCGGCATGGACGCGGCAAACCAACAAGTCTTTCCATCTATCCCGTCATGCGCCAGTTGGCGTTTGACCATTTCGATTCCGCTACGAACGTCGACGCGGTTCAGCCCTGACCACCACATGAAATCTTCTTCGGTTGCCGGTCCGTGACTGGAGAAGTAGCGGCGCGTGAGTTCAGCCAGCGCCGCGTTGCGGTCCCAAGTTTTGGTCGCGGGCACGCGCTCATCGAGCAAGGCATAAGTGAACTGTTTGCCGCGTCGCGCGCCGCTACAAATCACACCATCCAATTCTGCGCGCATGAGGAGATGGCTTAATCGCAGGTCGCTTGTGTCGATGCCGGCTTTCTGGAGTACCGACGCAAGTTCCGCGCGAGTCAACTGCTCGCCATCCCGTAAGGCTTTGGTCAGTGCGGCGTTACTGCGCTTGAAAGTGGCATGGTCCAATTCAAGCCGGCGATATTGATAGGCGTTCGCGGCATGGACGCGTGGCGCCGTCAACGCTAGTAACCAGCGAATATCTTCCGGCGCGACGAAGTGCCATGTCGGACGCATCACGTGTGTGCGCAGGATGGCGCCGTCGGCAAGCGCTTGATCGAGAGCGGAATCGGTGAGACCGTGCGCGCGTAGAGCGATTGCCCATTTTGCCGCCGCATAATCCTGCGACTGGACCGCGCCCAGCCATCTGACTACTTCGCTTGGCTTCTTGAATGCAGCGGTGGCAATACGTTGGCTTTGGAGTCGATAAGCGGCAATTTCTAAACGGGTCATTGTTGCCCAATGTTACCCAGATTGGTGCACGACCGCCACCGCGTCAATTCCTACCAAAAAGTCGGGTGGAGTGAAAGCCGGCACGAAGATCACAGAGTTGGCTGGTGGATTCGGTCGGTTGCCCCACCAACGCATACCCGCTTCAAAAGCAGGTTGAATGGGCTGTCCTTGTGCGATGTAGATATTCCAATGAACGATATGTTCTCGTTTTGCGCCAGCGGCATCGAGACATGCTTGCACGTTTCTGAGAACCTGCTCCGTTTGCGCCGCGATGTCGCCTTTGCCAACGATGTTACGCGACGCGTCCACCGCGTTTTGCATCCCGATGTAAACTGTCTTCACCGGTCCGGTAACTGCCACAGCTTGGGTGAAGGCAGGATTCTTAGGAAGATTGTCAGGGTTGATGTATTGCACAGTTCCGCTCATTGAGGAGCCTCCCCGGCGATGCCGATTGCATTCCCTTCCGGATCAAAAAACTGACTGGTCGCGACAATCCCGGGCACCACGCGCACATCATCGCACCGAACGCCGCGCGCTCGTAGCTCAGCCACGGTTTGGAATGCATCCTTCACGTAAAAGATGCCGACGACGCCGCGATCCCCACCAGCGACCGAACGTCCCGGCTTCGCCCGTTCAATTGCAATGTGGCAGCCATCCTCGGGTCCAAACTCCGCCCAGCCCGCCTCATCACTCGCCCAGACAACGGGAAGACCGATCGTCTCGGTCCAGAACTGTTTCGCCTCGTCCCATTGGGTGACGTTGTAGCGGATCGCGCCGATTTTTTCAAGCACTGCCATCGTACACCCCCTTCGGCATAGAACGTTTGTGCTTTGCATTGTAGCACGAAAATGAGGCGTGGTCAATCAATTTTTCGTTAACCGTCACAACTTGAGCCCCTGCCCACCTCGTTTCAGATTTGGCATTGGAAGCGCAGGTGAAAGAAGTGAAGGCACGGCACGCGTCAGGGAATGGGGGTGGCGTGCCCCCAAAAGCTGGCGAATTCAGTTTCCATTTGCGAGGCGATGTCAGCTTGGCGCGTGAGAATGCCGAGTTCGCGGTTCTTGTCCATCGAAGTTGCCGTATAGTTGATCGAGCCGATGTAGACGAGCGTGCTGTCCACGATGGTTGCTTTGGCGTGTTCGTACGGCTGCGACAGAACGCGAACTTGCCCGCCCGCGGCTTGGACGGCTTGCGCCGATTTCGTGTTGCCGGAAATGTTCGGCGCGACCAATCCCCTGACCTCGACGCCGCGGCGTGCGGCGGCGACAACGGCGTCCACGATCTGCGTGTCTTCAAATTCCTGCGCGAAGAAATGGATCGAATGCGTCGCGCCTTGGATCTGTGCGAGCAGTTTCTGCCGCGAGTTGATCGGGCTGATGACGAGCGGTGTGTCGGCAGAGGGGGTGTACGGCTGAACGTTCCAGTCCGCGTTGAAGATCGCTTCGGCTTGCGCGACATCCCCCGCATTCGGATCGTCCAAGCCAAAATTTAGACTGATCCCCTGCGGATCGAGTTTGCCCAGATAGCCCGGACTGAGGTTCATCGTCATAATCAGGACGTGCTGGTTGGGCTGGCTCGCATCGACGATGATGGCTTTTTCGTGCGTGTAGGTGTACGCCGGATTGGCGTACTTGACCGAAACGCCGGCGGCTTGGAGCTGCTGGAACGTCGCCGCGTTGTGATTGCCGCCGGAAAAGAAATTTTCGTTGAGCAGCACGCGCACTTGCTTGCCCGCTTTCTGATCGGCGATCAGCGCGCCGATAACGTCGGGATCAGCCATCTCGTATACTTCGACATCGACCGCGCGCGTTGCGCTCGTGATGGCGTTCAGGATCGGCGTGGGACCATCGCGCGGCGTCTCGAACAGCGTCAGCGCGCCGGCGGCTGACGGCGTGCTGACGGTCGTGGGCGCGACGGCAACCGGCGTGAAGGTCGCCGGCGCAACCGTGGGCGTAGCGCCGTTGCAGCCCGCTAGAGCGAACAGAAGAATGACAAGCGGCGGGACGCTCCGTCGTGTTAATGAGAATTTACTGCGCGCATCGATTTGTGTAAGCATTGAGCGACTCCTTGTTTTACGATTCAGTTGAGCCGAGACCAATTCACTCCGACGCCGTGACTGCTGCCACGCCGTTCATCGTCCCGATGAATACGCGGTTTTGGAACAAGGTTGGCGTGGCAAAGCGCGAGGTTGCGCCAACTGGCAGCGCGGCGCGCGCTTTGCCGGTTGCGATGTCGAGCGCGTAAAGCGTGCCGCCGCGATCGAGACTGTAGACCGTGCGCCCGCCGACGACGGGCGAACCAGGAATGCCGTCTGCGCGCCAGCCCAGCGTCAAACTTGCGCCAGGTCCAACCTGAATTTGTTGCACGCCTTCGTTGCAGGGAATGAAGGCAGTCGCGCCGACAATCGCCGCGCCGCCGTACGCGTGACAGACCGGTCTCGTCAGGACTTGCCCGCCGATCCCTCCCAGCGCCGCCGAACGCAATAGATAACCGATGCCGGCTTTGCCCGCGATGAAGATCAAACCATTTGGCATTAGTACTGGAGCAAGCGAACCGAGGTCGGCATCGGTCAGATTGTCCTGCCGCCACTGGTCGGGCGCAAAGCCATCCTCCAATTGCAGCGTCGGCGACAACCGCAGCACTGAATCGCTGTGGTCCCAGTTTCCGATAACCTCAGAACCATTGCCGGTGGAAACATAGACTTGACCGGCGGAATCGATGGACGGACCCGCGGCTGCCCAGACGCCGCCTTCGCGTTGCGTCGGGACTTGATACGCGATCAGCGCGCCGCTTCCATCCGTGCGCGCGGCGACGACCCAGCCGTGATAATCGCCGCAATCGCCAAAGAGACCACCGTAGCCGATATAGACCATTCCCTGGGACAGTGCGAGCGCGGCGCGCTGTTGCTGCGCCAACGGCGCCATCCCCGCCGGGTCGGCGGAACGGCGGACACGCACTGCGCCTGTGCGCGCATCGACTCCGACGAGTACGTGCGCCGGTCCGGTCACTTCGGCGACGGCGAGGATAAGACCGCTGGAAGGATCGTACACCGGCGTGCTGGTGATTCCCAGCGGATCGATGTTGCCGCACGGAAGCGCGGCGCGCGGCACCGGCTCGCCGATGTGGGTGCGCCATTCGATCTGTCCGGTCTGCGCGCTCAGCGAATACAGCGTGTCGTTTTCAGTCGCGACGATCACGTGCCCGCTAACGACCAACGGCTCGGCGTACACCGCGCCATCCAGCGCGGTGTTCCACGCTAGAGTCAGCCGCGCGGGGTCGGGTAGATTGGGCAAATAGCCGGTGCGCGTGTTATCGAGGTGGTACGTCGTCCAGTCCGTTGCCGGCAAAGCCGGCGTTGACGTGGCGATTGGGGTTGGCGTGCGAGGCGGAGTAGTGGGTGACGGCGTGCTAGGCGCGATGGTGTTGGTAGGAGTGAGCGGCGGCGCGGTTGGCGTCGGCGCGGCAACGCATCCGTTAATGGCGAGGACGAGCGCGCTTGCCGCAATCCGCACAAGGCATTGGCTTGATTCCCAGCAAGTGACGCGAGCAAAAAGATTCACTACAGCGACTTCCGATTTGATTTATTGTACGACGACCGCATATTACGCCAAGTGAATTTTTTTGTCTACTCTGCGATGATACGGTATAATCTTCGCCTATGACACCTAACGATTTTTCTCGACGCCGGAGTTTTCCGGGCACCAAGACCAGCACTTTCGATTGGCTCGTCCGTTTCGCTGATGCCGTCGATCGCCTGCCCGCGCCGGTTGTGGCGTTCATTCTGATTGTGCTCGCACTGATCGTGATGCGCGTCGATTTGCCGCGTGCCTTTGGCTTGGCGCTGTTTTTCTTCGCCGATTGGATTCTGATCGCGCTGCTGCCGCGCGCCGGTAAATCGTTTGGTCCCGCGCAGCCGCCGACGCTGCTGCTGGCGATCTTGCGATTGATTCCCGCCGCGCTGTTGCCGCTGCCGTGGATGTGGCTCGCGCAATTGTTCGGCAGCGGGCTCGTCGTCTACGCGTTCTGGATTGAGCCGCATCATATCCGGCTGACGACGCAAACGCTTAGGTCGCCCAAGCTTGCTGCCGCGCTGCCGCTGCGCGTCTTGCATCTCGGCGATCTGCACGTCGAGCGCGTCACGGCGCGCGAAAGGCAGCTGGTCGCGATGGTCAAGTCGATTGCGCCGGACGTGATCCTCTTCTCCGGCGATTTTCTCAATCTCTCGAACATCGACGACCCGGTTGCGTGGGAGCACGCGCGCGCGATCCTGCGCGAACTGAGTGCGCCGCTCGGTGTGTTCGCGGTCAGCGGCAGTCCGCCAGTCGATCAGCCGCGCGTCATCGCGCAGCTGCTGGATGGCTTGAACATTCGCTGGCTCCAGAACGAGCAGGTCACGCTCGACCACCACGGTCAGCCGGTCGATGTGATCGGCATCACCTGCACGCATCGACCG
>DAIDTM010000410.1 GCA_027457205.1 Anaerolineae bacterium
GTCCCGCGGGACGGGGGCAAATCCAGTCCAGATTGAAGCGTCGCGTGGGAATAGAAAAATGTATTGATCGAAGAGCGCACCTCCTCTCAAGTTGTTGTTTTACAACCTGGGTGTGGCGTCACTGTGGGAAAGTATAGCATACATCCCGCGCGTTTTCAATACCCCTGAAGAAATTTTTCGATCCAACTGACGCGTTCGCGCCCCGGTGACCGCGAACACGAAATCGGGCAGACACGTCGCGTCCGCCCGATCGATGAGATTTGATTTTGCACAGTCCGTTTTTCGGCACGGCTTGAATTTGACATAAGGACATCGATTCTACTCTGTTTTTCTCGTGTTTTTTATAGACCGTTCCGCCGGTTGCCCGCGTCTAGGTCTGTTTCTTGGTCTCTCTTGCCTTTTCCACGAGTTCAAACAGTTTGTTCAACGCCTCCAGCGGCGAGAGTGAAAGCGCGTCGATCTCTGCCAACTCCTCGCGCAGCGCGTCGTCCTGCGGGAAGAGCGAGAGTTGCGCAAAGCGCGCCGCGTCCGCGCGCTGCTTCGATTCCTGACGTTCCTCCAATTCTTTCAGCACCTCTTCCGCGCGATGCACGACCGCTTTGGGAATGCCGGCGAGCTTCGCGACGTGAATGCCGTACGATTTGTCCGCGCCGCCGCGCACGATCTTGTGCAGGAAGACGACGCGCCCGCTCCTGCTGGACGGCGCGGGACCGGCGGCTTGCTCCAGCACCGCGACGTTGTAATTCCGAACCTTGGGTAAATAATTTTCCAGTTCGATCAGTTCGTGATAGTGCGTCGCAAACAAAGTTTTCGCGCCGAGCTGCGGATGGTTGTGAATGTGTTCGACAATCGCGCGCGCGATGGCGATGCCGTCGTACGTGCTGGTGCCGCGTCCAACCTCATCGAGAATGATCAGACTCTTGCGCGTGCTGTGCGCCAGAATGTTCGCGGTTTCGACCATCTCGACCATAAAGGTCGATTGCCCGGCGGTGATCTCGTCCTGCGCGCCGATGCGCGTAAAGATGCGGTCGACCAAGCCAATCGTCGCGGATTCCGCCGGCACGAACGAGCCGACCTGCGCCATCAGGACGATGAGCGCGACCTGACGCAAAAAAGTCGACTTGCCGCTCATATTCGGTCCGGTGATGATGTGAATCAATTCGTCAGCGGATAGCGTCACGTCGTTCGGGACGAACGGTTCGTCGTGCAGCGTCAACTCGACAACTGGATGCCGCCCGGCGACAACGCGGATCGCGTCGGCGTCGTTCAACTGTGGGCGCACGTAGCGATAGCGCATTGCGACTTCGGCGAGCGCGGAGTACACGTCGATCTCCGCCAGCGCGCGCGCGGTGGCGAGCAGGCGCGGCGCGGTGCCGGCGACTTGCGCGCACATTTCTTTGAACAGCGTCGTCTCCAATTCGACGATGCGCTCTTCCGCGTTCAGGATGAGCGATTCGTACTCTTTCAACTCGGGCGTGATGAAGCGTTCTGCATTTGCCAGTGTCTGCTTGCGGATGTACTCCGGCGGCGCTTGCGGCAGGTTCGGCGTTGTGACTTCGATGTAATACCCGAATACTTTGTTGTAGCCGACCTTGAGCGATTTGATGCCGGTGCGCTCGCGTTCCTTACGTTCGAGGTTCGCGACCCAATCTTTCGCGTTCCGCGACGCGCTGGCAATGCCGTCGAGTTCCGCGGAATAGCCGGGCGCAATGACGCCGCCGTTGTTCAGCGTTGCCGGCGGCTCGGCGACGAGCGCACGGGCGACGAGGTTTGTGATGTCTGGACAATGGTCGAGCCAGACGGAGGACGGACGACGGACGACGGAAGCGGCGTCGGTCTTCCGTCC
>DAIDTM010000411.1 GCA_027457205.1 Anaerolineae bacterium
GAAGCCGACGAGCGAATAGCCCAGCGCCTTGGCAATGATTCGCAAACGCGGGACCGCCAGCTCGGTCTGCGAGAGCTGACCTTGCTCCAGCCGCGCCAACCAATCAGCCGTCAGTCCTGTCCGTTCGGCAAGCTGCTCGCGTGTGATCTCCTCCTTGACGCGCAGCTGCCTGGCAATCGTTCCAAGCGTATTCATGGTTCACTCTCCTTTATGGTTGACGATGGGGCGCTCATGCGCGTGCTTCCTCCGTGGCTGCCATTGCCAAGACCACCTGGCGGCACAGTTCCGCGTCCACCCACGCGCGGTGCAGCCCGGACGGGATCGCGATCCCCTGTTGTTCCGCCGCGCGCTCCAGTTTCTGCCAACGGTAATCGCCGCGATAATCGTTCCAGTCGCCCCAGAATTCGGCGTAGAGCAACATCGCACAGCGCCACGTGGGTAAGTCGGACGCGGATGCTGGATTGCCGTCTGGTGAAAACCCTCGCGGCCCAGCGAACGCGAGCGCGTCCGCGTGAGTCCCATTACCCGCATCCCGCGCGGAATCGATCAGACGCCAGCGGTCGAAATCCGCGTTGTAGACGACCACCGTCCTGCCGCGAATCAAGTCGCGCAGCCGCGGCCACACCGCATCGAAGCGCGGCGCATCCCGTAACATTGCCTCCGTGATGCCGTGCAGGGCGGCGGCTTCCTCTTCGATGGGGATCGTCGGCTACACGAGCGTCTCCAGCTGCATGACACCCTCGCGGTCCAGCACGGCGACCTCGACGACCTGCCCGTTCAGCCCTGTCGTCTCGGTGTCAAGAAAGAGCGGGTCCGCGGCGAGCCACTCGCGCGCGGTCTGTGCGGCGCGTGTGGCGATCACATTCGACATGTCAACGATGTTGCTCAACGGGTGTTCCTTTCCCCTGCCCCGCGGACGCGGGGTGGGTGTGTGGGGTATGATGTGGTTACCTAAGAGGTCTGTGGGATCGCAGACCACGCACCCCCTGTTGGCGCAGGACGGAAGGCGGCAGGCGGCTCTGCTCGCCGTCGGCAGACAGGGCGGCAGGGCAGTAGGATAAAGTTGGGCGACGGATGCTGTCGATAGCATAGGCGTTGTGTCATTCTCCCAGCGGTGCAAGGCGACCCGCTTTGCAGCACGCGAGTTGGTCGCAGAAAGCGTCGAGCAAAAGGAGAGTTGATTGTGCGAGCACGTTGGAAGCCCAAGAGTTGCGACGAAGGCAGAGAGCCAAGCGCGGTATAGAAGCGCGGCATAGAAGCGCGGCATCTGGCATAGTGTCCCCCTAATCGCGGTATAGAATCGCGGTATAGAATCGCGGCATTACCACGCCCACAGCGGCTCGTCCGTTGCTCTGATTGCATCGCGCATCCAATCCAACAGTTGATCGGTCCAGGCGGTGTCTGTCCAGGCGTACGCCAGTACGGAAAGCGAGAGGCAGAACGCGCGCATCTGACGTTGCCGATAGGTCACCGCTACTGCATCGAATTGCCGAAACAGCGTGGCAACGCTTGTCGGATCGGATCCGGCGGCGAGCGTGCGCGTCGAAAGCGCCGTTGACATCTCAACGCGCTTCAGCTCGTTTCGCAGCTCCGCAAACCGAACGGCTTTGCCCAGTCCGATCTCGATATCGCGATGTTCTTGTTCGGACTTGCCGGCGCGTCGTTGCCGCAATATTTCGAGGAGAATCAACGGCTAGCCCACGACTCCGATGGGCTTGTCGTGGTAAAGAATGATGAGCACACCATTGTACTGGACCTTACTTAGAACAAGCGACCAGCGCGTCCGAACCTCGTGTGCCGAGATCGACGCGATAAACTCCCTGCCCTCGTCCGCTTCCTTCTCCCACGGAAATTCCCACTCGCGTTTTCGCTTGAACGGCATCGTCTCTCCTATGTTCGCGCGACGCTAACCGTCGCGTCTCCGCTGGACTGGGACGTTCGCGCCAGTTCTCGCGTCCACTCCGTTCCGATCTTCAGGAGCGCCCGCGCGACCCGCGCCGCCCTCGTCTTGGGAATGCGGTAGCAAGCTACACTTCCCCAACGGATAAACCCGAACCGAATCATATCGGGCAACTTCTCTTTCTTTTCGCGCGCAGACAAACGCATGACCGACTCTTTATTGAACAGCGTCGCGATCCGCCGGGAATACTTGCGAGCGATTGCTGCGCTCCCCGGCGCATCGTCGAGAAACATTTCCGCCGTAATCTCGGCAAAACGCGTCCGCAGATCGACGACCATCACGCAGGGTCGCCGCTGCGCTTTGCACCAGAAGTAATAGGATTCCGCCGCGTCC
>DAIDTM010000412.1 GCA_027457205.1 Anaerolineae bacterium
TTTTGAATACAGCGCACCGTATGGGCATCAACACGCTGAACGCCGAAAACTATGGACTCGCGCTGACGCTCGGCGGCGGCGAAGTGACGCTGCTCGATATGACCTACGCCAACAGCGTGCGGGCGAACGGCGGTGTAATGGTGGGCACGCCGGTCGATTCGCAGCAGCAGAAACCGGGGTACCGCACGCTCGACCTGGTGTCGGTCCTCCGCGTCACAGACTCGACCGGCAAAGTACTCTACGATTACAATCAACCGCAGACGCAGCGCATCGTCACGCCGCAGCTGTCGTACCTGATGAGCGACATTCTGTCGGACAACAACGCACGCGCCCTGGGCTTTGGCGCGAACAGCGTTTTGAAACTGTCGCGTCCCGCCGCCGTCAAGACGGGCACGACCTCCGACTGGAAAGACAATTGGACGATTGGATACACGCCGGATTACGCCGTCGGCGTGTGGGTGGGCAACGCGGACGATTCGCCGATGGAACACATCAGCGGCGTCAGCGGCGCTGGACCGATCTGGCACGATGTGATGGAAAAAATTCACCAGACGATTCCGGCGCATCCATTCGCCGAGCCGCCGGGGATGACGCGCGTCGAAGTGTGCGCGACCAGCGGATTGCTGCCGACGCCCTACTGCCCGCAGCGCGTCAAGGAACTTTTCATCACCGGCACCGAGCCGAAATCGTACGACAACGTGTGGCAATCCTTCCGCATCAACAAGAATTCCGGCAAACTCGCCACTGCGTGCACACCACCGGATTTGGTCGAAGATAAAGTTTTTCCGATCTATCCGCCGGAGGCAGCCGACTGGGTGCGCGAGACAAATGTGCCGCAGCCACCCACCGAGTACGATTCGTCGTATTCCTGTACGCCCCAAGGCGGCGATGTAGCGATCACCAGCCCGGCGGCGTACTCGTACGTTCGCGGCGTCGTCACCATCGTCGGCAATGCCAAGACCAGCGGACTGGCGACCTATCGCCTCGCATACGGCAAAGGCATCGACCCGACGCAGTGGACGCAGATCGGCGGCGACCAGCACAACCGCGTGGATAACAGCACGCTGGGACAGTGGGATGTTTCTTCGCTCGACGGTCTGTACACGCTGCAACTCACAGTCATCGACGGGAATGGAACGCCGTATCAATCGGCGATCCAGATCATCGTCGATAACCAGCCGCCGGTAGTCAAGATCACTCATCCAAACAACGGAGACATTTACAGCCCTGAGAAAGACGAGTGGATCTCGATCGCCGTGGACGCAGTCGACAATGCCGCGATGGGTCACGTCGAGTTTTATCTGGACGGCGCGTACATCGGCGAGACGACTGTCGCGCCCTTCAATAAAAAGTGGACGATCAAAATGTCCGACACGCTGACCAGGACGTTAGCCGCCGCGGCGTCCGTGGACCCGACCAATCCGATCACTCTGACGCGCACCTTTTCCAACCCGGACGGAACATCAGTGACGCAGCAGCTCACCGGGCAGGTCGCCAAAGTGACCACGCCCAATCCGGCGGTGACGGCTGCCTTTACGACCGGCATGGTCTTTGTGTCGAACACGGTGACGCTGCCGAATACACCCGGCTTTGTCGAAAAACACATTCTTCAAGTCATCGCGTACGATGCCGCCGGCAATTCGACGGAAAGCGATCCGGTGACGATCTTTATCCAGCACCAAGTCAAAACGAACCAGTAACCAGTAGTCAGTCGGTTGAAGACTGTATCGCGTGACCCGCGCGGCGGGTTAAAATATACATCATCATTCTCGGAGGAGGAGTAGAAAATGTCTCGACGCACCCTTGTTTTACTCGCGGTCGTCGCGTTGGCGGCGATGGCGCTTGCCGCTTGCGGCGGCGGCGCAAGCACTGGCGGCAGCAGCAACGCTGCGCCGCTGAACGTCACCGTCACGGCGACCGAATTCAAGTTCGATCCGGCGACGATCAACGCCACTGCCGGACAGACGATCAATCTGACGGTCAAGAACATCGGAACGGTCCAGCACACCTGGGTGCTTGCCGCGGCGAACGTCAAACTCACAATCGACCCCGGCAAGACGGCAACCGCGACGTTCACCGCGCCGGCTGCCGGCACGTACCAGTACGAATGTGACCTCCCGGGGCACAAAGAAGCCGGTATGATCGGGCAGTTGATCGTCAAATGACGTTTTGTAGTAGGGGGG
>DAIDTM010000413.1 GCA_027457205.1 Anaerolineae bacterium
TCCTTAATGTGCTTGTCTGCGTCGATCTCCTGCGCCCACAGGTTCTGCATGATGGGCACGGCGCCCTTGCCGAAAATGTCCTTCTGGAAAATATCCGTAAGACTCGCCTGCGGATCCACGGAGAACACGAGCACCTTGTGACCTTGCTGCGCCAACCAGAACGCGGTCGCGGCGGAAAAGGTCGTCTTGCCCAAGCCGCCCTTGCCGCCGAACATGATGTACCGCCGATTCGGATTCTGTTGAAATACTTCTTTGAGAGACATGATGACTCCGGAAATAAAGCGTAATGCGTGAAACGTGATGCGTAATCCGTTTTCACGTTTCACGGTTTACGGTTTAGAACATCGCGTCGCTAATGTCTTTTTCGCGCAGCATCCGGCGCTTCCACGTGGCGATATTCGGCACCACGTACGGCAGCAGACGGAGCGAATAGTACGGCGGCAGAATCGGTACGCCGATCAGGTCGCCCATCGTGATGAGGATGAAAAGATGTTCCATCGAAGCGCGCGTGCGGACGGCGTAGCGGCTCATATCGTGCGCCGCCATGCCGTACATCACTTCTTTGAAATTGTCCATCACTCCGCCCAAACCGCCGCGTTTTACTTTCGTCTGTTTTTCTTCAGGCATAGGATGCTCCTTACAAAACTAGAGTCCGTGCAAATCGAATTCATGGTCATCCGAGAACTCGCGTTCTCGGGACACGCGCCGTTTCCAGGTCACAATGTTGGGAACGACGTAGGGTAGGAGGTCCATCGAATAGTACGGGGGAATGATCGGAAGTCCCAGCATATCGCCGAACAGGATCGCCATGAACAGGTTTTCCAAAACCGAACGCATTTCCACCGCATGTTCTTCAAATTCATAACCGACCATGCCGTAGAGGAATTCGCGTATCGTCTGGACCAAACTCTTTCCGCTCATGACGCTTTCCACCTCGCGATTTCAATCGGTACGATACTCTCGAACTCATTATATCATTGCGAACTGGCATTGTCAAAGAGAGTGACGGATTACAGCCCCAATTGCCCCGCGCCGCCTTCGCGCTCCGCGTGCGCCATCCCATCCAGTCGCAATTCGCGGTCTTGAACGTACGGCAGATTGTTCTTCAGGGCAAATTCCGCTTTCGCCAGCTCGCCGCCGAGATAGATCGCATGGTCGACGCGCTAGACGAAGAACGCCAGCTCGCGCTGCAACGCGCGCGCGGTACTGCCGGTGAACGTCGCCAGCAGATTTCCCTCCGGCGAATAGTGGTCGATGCGAATCTGAAAGCCCTCGACGCGAATATTGAAACTGCCGCGCGGGTCGCGGATGAGGCGCGGGTTCTTGAGGTACTCGCGTTCGTGCTCCCGCGTGATCGTGCGCGCGGCGTCCCACGAATCCGCGTAAATGTGCGCGGATTGCGAGACGATCACGAGATCGCCGATCATACAGTCGCCGACGCGCTGCGCGATTTCGGCTTGCAGCTTGCGGAGACCGAACGCGTTCATCAGCCAGGCGCGGAAAATGTCGTGACTGCGAAAATACGCGGTGAGGTACAGTTTGCCGTCGCGCACGCGCGCCTGCACCAAATTCAGACACGGCGGATCGACCGACTGCGCGTCGCGCGCCGGGTCCCACAGCCCGGCAACCGCGCGGCGTGAGTAGCGCGTCTCGCGCAGCGCATCCACCATCGCGGCGATCTGATCGCGTCCGTTGAAATCGAACAGCCGCTCGCCGTAGGTGTAGGCGATGTTTTCGGGACGCTGGCTCGTGAGCAATTGCGGATAATACGCGTCCAATTGCTCGCGCGTCAGTGGAATCCACGCAGGCAGATCGAACTCGGCGGGGTCTTCGTTCTGAATCGTCGCGACCACGTCGAGCAGCTCGCGCTGCTGGACGGTATACGCCGTCAGGTCGCGCCGCCCGAACGCGAGAATCGCCGCCAGCAGATTCACCCACACGGGAACGATGCGTTCGCCGCGGACGACAAAGCCAGTCTCCTCCGCCGGAAACTCGTCCGCCGCCGGCGTGGCGCGCGGAAAGACGCGCGGCTCGGCGAACAAACCGCGTGGCAGCGAACCGTTCAGTTCCGCCAGCGCATCGCGAATTTTTGCCGGGTCGTTGACGCCGCGCAGATCGAGCAGGCGCACGTTCGCGCGAAAATCATCGATCGCGTCGCGGGAGATTTCGGTTTCGATGGGCGCGCCGTCGTTCACGACGCGGTGTTGGTCGTCAATGCCGTCGCGCATCAGACGGACGAACGCCGCGCCGCTTTGCGTCAGGTCTGGTCCGCAGAGCAGAATCGCGCGCACTGTTGGACGCGCGAGGATGTTGCGGAGCAAATAGTTCAGTCCGTCTTTGGAGTAGAGGTTGCCGAGGACGCTGTACGAATCGGGAGAAAGAAATTCGGCGAGCCGCGCTTGCTTCATCCAGAGCGAGCAAATCGCCGCGGGATGAGCGGGTTCGCCGAACGTGAGGTTATCTCGAAAGTAGAGGGGCCAGGAGTTGGACATCGAAAACGATCAGCCGGCGGCTTGACGCGCCAGCAAACGCCGCGTCTTGACCGGCAGTTTTTCGAGTTCGACGTTCACGCGATACAAGCCCACGCCTTTTTTGATGTGCGTGACGTGTCCGCGCGCATCGGCGAGTTGGTTGTCGTCCAACAGAAATTCCAGGGCGAGGCGCTGTCCCACCGGAAACGCGTCCGGCGATTCGAGCACGACCTGGTCTTCGCCGACTTGGAGCGTGCGACCGAACCCTGCCGAGGTGACTGTGTCGCCCTGCAGGCAGCGGAAGGAGGTCAGCAATTTGGATTTGAACGGCATCGCGCGCGCTTTGGAACGGGGCATGTTTCCCTCGTTAGTTGGGGTTGCTGCCAGTGTTTTCGATGGCGCGTTCGAGGACGGCGCGGTCAGCCGGAGAAACGTGAGTGAAAAGAACGCCGGCGTGATAGGGCGGGTAGCTCGCCGGCTCCGTATGCACGACGCGCGCGCGCACGTCGACGACTTGGCGGTCGGGCGTGACGATGAAGAACGCCACCGACGCGCCTTGCTGAAGCGGGTCGAGGGTTTCGATCAACGCGCCTTCGGTACTCAAATCGATGGTGCGGGTGGGAGGCGGATCGGCGTCCGGAGGAAGGTAGAAATACTTGATTTGAAACCGGACCGGCTTGCGCGGTGAGACGCGGCGTTCGGTCTTGGTTCTTAAATCATTCCTCTGCAGCATAGTCTCCCCTCCAGTTCATTCGTCGAAAAGAAAAACCGGCTCCTGATAAAAGCGGACGCGGCGCTCGCGCATTTTGACTTTCATCCACTCGTCGAGCCACGCGTTTTTCTCATCGAGCGGATCATCGCGTCGCAGCACGTCGAGCTGGATGTTGATGCGCAACGCGCGTCCAGGAATGATGTGGCGCGTGACGCCCATCGGTAGTTTCGCGCCGTTGAGCGCGAGCCGCCGGATTTCGTCCGGACGATACCGCGGAAAGACGATCAGCGCGCTGAGTTGTCCGTGCTCCGCGAGCAAACGTTCCAGGTCCGTGTGCGCGACGCGGTACATCTCGCCGCGCCCTTCGTACGCCGCGACGACCTGGTTCAGCAGGCGCGTTTGCTTTTCTAATTTTTCATCGTCTGGGGTGCGGAGCGTGTACGCTTGCCCGTCTCGCGTCAGCAACGTACCGATGCTGGCGCGGCAATCGAGCGCGGCTTGAGCATGTTCGGCGGATGCCGGCTCGATCAGCAAGCCGGGCAGCGCGCGCAGCGAGCGGAACAGTTCGTCCACCGGCGTGTTCAGCAGCATGTGGTTCCACGTTTCCAGCGCCATGCCCGGCGCTGCGTAATCGACCACTTGAACTACCACATCGCGGCAGCCGATTCGCCGCAGTGCGGTCACGCGCGTCGCGCCGTCCAGCAAGACGTACTTGGCGTGATCGTCGGTAACGATGGGCGGGTTCTTAAGGTATTGATCGTCTTCAAGCCGTTGGACAAGTCGTTCGACGCGCTTGAGTTCGATCTGTTCGTGCAGCAGCACATCGTCCAGCCGGACGACGCGCAGCGTCAACTCTTTCGCATTCATTGCGAACTCCTGCTATTATAGACTAAAGGCAAGCGCGAGTCAACAACAAATCGTGAGCATAGAAACCGGGGCGCTCTGACGAACGCCCCGGCTGGACATTTACGCAATCTGCGGCAGCGCAGCGACAGCTTTCTTGACTTCTTCGGCGGGATATTCATAGTCCTGCAACTCGCCGTTGAGGTACTGTTGATAGCCGCCCAGATCAAAGTGACCGTGACCGCTCAGGTTGAACAAGATCACTTTATTCTCGCCCGCTGCTTTCGCGCGCAGCGCTTCGTCGATCGCGACGCGGATCGCGTGCGCCGATTCCGGCGCGGGCAGGATGCCTTCCGCGCGCGTGAACTGCACCGCCGCGTCGAAGACCGCGTTCTGCTTTACCGCCGTCGCTTCGATCACGCCGTCGTCGTACAGCCGGCTGATGATCGGCGAGACGCCGTGGTAGCGCAAACCGCCGGCGTGGATCGGCGCGGGAATGAACGACGAGCCGAGGGTGTGCATCTTGACGAGCGGAATCGTCTGCGCGGTGTCGCCAAAGTCGTAGGTGTAGATGCCTTTGGTGAGCGACGGCGCGGCGGTCGGCTCGACCGCGACAATGCGCGTCTTTTTGCCGTTCTTGATTTTTTCGCGGACAAACGGCAACGCGATGCCGCCAAAGTTCGACCCGCCGCCGACGCAGCCGATGACAACGTCCGGATACGCGCCGGCTTTTTCCATCTGCTTCAGCGCTTCTTCGCCGATGACCGTCTGGTGCATCAGGACGTGATTCAACACCGAGCCGAGCGAGTACTTGGTGTCCGGCTGGTGCGTCATCGCGTCTTCCACCGCTTCGCTGATCGCGAGCCCGAGCGAGCCAGGATGGTTGGCGTCTTGCGTGCGGAACTTGCGCCCGGCATTCGTGTCATTCGACGGCGAGGCGACGATCTGCGCGCCGTACGTCTCCATCAGAATACGGCGGTATGGTTTCTGCTGATAAGAGATGTTGACCATATACACTTTGCATTCCAGGTCGAACAGGCGGCAGGCGAACGCGAGCGCGCTGCCCCATTGCCCCGCGCCGGTCTCCGTCGCTAATCGTTTGGTGCCCTGCTTTTTGTTGTAATACGCTTGCGGAATCGCGGTGTTCGGCTTGTGCGATCCCACCGGCGACACGCCTTCGTACTTGAAGTAGATCTGCGCGGGCGTGCCCAGCGCCTTTTCCAATCGCCGCGCGCGAATCAGCGGCGTCGGGCGATACAACCGGTACGCTTCCTGCACCTCTTCTGGAATGTCGATATAGCGCGCCGCGTACGGACCGACGGCGGCTTCCTGCATGATAAGCTCCATCGGAAAGAGCGGCGCGAGATCGGCGGGGCTGATCGGTTGCTGGGTGCCGGGATGAATGACCGGCGGCAGCGGTCGGTCAAGGTCCATCTGGATATTGTACCACGCGGTCGGCATTTCTTTTTCGTCGAGCAGGAATTTCGTCTGTTCCATTTTCGTATCTCCGTGTTTTGATTTTTCCGTACCGTATGCCCGTTCGATTTCTTCAAGTAATAGCAGCCTCCGTTGCAGTCGCCAGTCGCCAGAAATCTGAATCCCGGATACTGGAAACTGCCTACTGTCCTCTCCCCAGTCCCATCGCGTCCCGCGCCGCGTTCACTGTCTCTTGCGAGATCGGACGCACCTTTGCCGCGCCCCCGGCGAGAATTTCGTCGATGAGGTTCGGGCGCGCGGCGTAGTACGCGCGGCGCGTGCGGATCGGCTCCAGAAAATTGTTCAGCGCGACGATGAGTTTCTTTTTCACTTCCACATCGCCGACCTTGCCAGTGCGATAGCGCGCCTTCAAGTCTTCCACTTCGGCTTTGTTCGGATTGAACGCGTCGTGGTACTGAAAGACCGGGTTGCCTTCCGGATTCGCCGGAATGTCGGCGCGGATGCGCGTTGGATCGGTGTACATCGCCCGCACCTTCTGCTCCACCGTCTTCGCATCATCCGACAACATGATCGCGTTGCCAAGCGATTTCGACATCTTGGCTTTGCCGTCCGTGCCCAAGAGCGTCGGCACATCGCCGATCAGCGCGTCCGGCTCAGGAAACACGTCACCGTAAAGGAAGTTAAAGCGGCGCGCGATTTCGCGCGTGACTTCGACGTGCGATGCTTGATCCTTTCCGACCGGCACGAGATGTGCGCGCACGTGCAGAATGTCTGCGGCTTGCAGGACTGGATAACCCAGCAAGCCGTACGTCTCCTGCTCGATGTTCTCCGCGTCCATTACCTCTTTGAGCGTCGGCACGCGGTCGAGCCGCGGCACCGTCGTCAGCATCGAGAAGAGCAAATGCAGTTCGCACACGCTCGGTACATCGGATTGCACATAGATCGTCGTCTTGTCCGGGTCGATGCCGACCGAAAGATAATCGAGCACCAGTTCGCGCGTAAAGCCACGTGTCGCGACGACGTGTTCTTTTTCGACGTGGCGCGTCAGCGCGTGATAATACGCGACGAGCAGGAATACTTCGTACTCGTCCTGCAAACGCACGCGGTTTGCCAACGTGCCGACGTAATGACCAAGATGCAGCGGTCCGGTCGGTCGATCACCTGTGAGAATACGTTTCTTGACTGTCATGATTTCCTCCGTCAAAATAAAAAACCTCTCGCCCCTTCTGGACGCGCCTAGCGTCCGAAAGGGGCGAGAGGTTAAAGCAACTCCCGTGGTACCACCCTGATTAGACTGGCTCGATAAAAAAATCCCCATCGTGATCCGATAGGGATTTGCCAGTCTCACTCATTCACAAGCACGCGGTCTCAAGACCTGAATGCTTTCTGCCTCGATAACGGGGGCGATTCCGGGAAAACCTACTAGGTGATTGGGCGATTCGGTAATGCAATCACCCAATATGCTAATCACCAAATCTCCGTTGGGTTTCCGACTCCCCGGTCCATTCGCCGCTGCCTCTCGTATCGCGCTTGCACCACTTGCCGCGCGATTCTCTGAACGTTCGCCAACGGGTACTCGTCCGGATCAACGTCGTTCGAATCAATTGTTGACGCAAGTATACCACGCCGGCGTCGAGTTGTCAAATCAAACCGGACCACACCCGCGTCATAACTGGCAGCTCTGGTCGATCGACGACCGCCAACCATTCCGATCCGCCGCGCGCACGCGCAAATTACGCCGCGCCGGTCGCCCGCGCGCGCCGCGCCGCAAAGATAATCAGCACCAAGACCACGCCGCCCGCCAGAAGCAGCAGATCGTCGCCCAAGCCGGTTTTAGGCAGCGCTGTACCCCCCGCGCCCGGGGTTCCCGTGATGGTTTGCGTCGCCGTAATCGGGCTGGTTGCGACGGGACTTGAAGGTGCGATCACCGGCGTATTGATCACCGAGGTCGCGCTGGGTATAGGCGTATCGGTGTCCGTGGGGACAGACGTTGCCGCCGCGATGTTGACGCGCGTTGGCGATGTCACGGTCACGCGGGCGGTCGGCGCGGATGCTACATTTAAGAGTCTCGGGATGACTAAAATTCCGCCTACCGCAATCAGTCCCAGCAAAAGCAGACCGACCAGACCGACCGCAATGACGACAAACAGTCGATTGGGACCGCCTCCCGAGGGTGCAATTTCTGCCATGTTCTAGTCTCCTTTCGTGCGGAATGGAATATGCGTGATGGATGCGCCCCGCGCGCGCGGGGTCGCGGTCAGTCGATCAATTCCAAATTTTCCCACGGGACGAAGACGCGCTCGCCCGTGCCGAGCGTTACTTCCGCGCCCCACGCTGTGACGCCGCTATCCAACGCGCGCGGCGATGCCGGGACCTCGCTGATTTGTCCGATGCTGCCGCCGCCGGGTCCCGCGGTGACGCGAACCCGCGCGCCAACTTCTGCTACCAGCGTCGCCGG
>DAIDTM010000414.1 GCA_027457205.1 Anaerolineae bacterium
CCGGATCGATAAATTGACGCCGGAGCAGGAAAAGTATCTCGCGTCGTGGGAAGAAGGAACGTAAAGAATTTCAGATTTCAGATTTATGATTGATGATTGAAAACTGCACAGGATGGCAAATCACAAATCTGAAATCGTAAATCATAAATCTGAGATGAGGAGTTACCATGAGCACCACATTCATGTCAGAGCCCAAATTACTGCTGACCTCCGAGTCCGTGACGGAAGGGCATCCCGATAAGCTGTGCGATCAGATTTCTGACGGCGTGCTCGACGCGATTTACGCGAAAGACCCGATGGCGCGCGTCGCGTGCGAGACTGCCGCGACGACCGGCATCATCGCGATCCTCGGCGAGATCACGACGACGGCGTACTTTGACGCGCAGCGCGTCGCGAGCGAGACGCTCAGGAAAATCGGCTACACCGATTCCAAATACTGCCTCGATTACAAAACCGCCGGCATCATCGTCTCGCTGAAAGAGCAGTCGCCGGACATTGCGCAAGGCGTGAACGACGCGCTCGAAGTGCGCGGCAGCGGCGGCGGCGATCCCATTGACCAGATCGGCGCGGGCGACCAGGGGATGATGATCGGCTTTGCGTGCAACGAGACGCCGGAATATATGCCGCTGATGATTTCGCTGGCGCATCAGTTGGTCAAACGGCTCGCCGCCGTCCGCAAAGACGGTACGATTCCGTATCTGGGACCGGACGGCAAATCGCAGGTGACGGTGGAATACGCGTACGGCAAGCCGGCGCGCGTCGACACGGTCGTCGTCTCGACGCAGCACCTCGATTTCGCGACGCAGGAGCAGATTCACCGCGACGTGCGCGCGCACGTCATCGAAGCGGTAGTGCCGGCGAACTTGCTCGACAAGAATACGAAAATCTTTATCAACCCGACCGGTCGTTTCGTCGTTGGCGGACCGCTGGGCGACGCCGGCTTCACTGGTCGCAAGATCATCGTCGATACGTACGGCGGCATCGCGCGGCATGGCGGCGGCGCGTTCTCCGGCAAAGACCCGACGAAGGTCGATCGCTCGGCGGCGTATGCGGCGCGCTACGTCGCCAAGAACCTGGTCGCGGCGGGGCTGGCGGAGCGGCTGGAAATTCAACTCGCCTACGCCATCGGCGTCGCGCGACCGCTCTCGATTATGGTCGAAACGTTCGGCACCGAAAAAGTGCCGCACAAGAAGATCGTCGAACTGATCGAAAAACATTTCGATCTGCGCCCGGCTGCGATCATTCGCGATCTGAACTTACGGCGACCGATCTATCAGGCGACCGCGGCGTACGGTCACTTTGGACGGCACGACATCGACGCGCCGTGGGAAGTGATGGACAAGGCAGAGATTTTGCGGAGCGAGGCAGGGTTGTAAAAACAAGACCTTCCAGGTTTCTGAAACCTGGAAGGTCTTTCACTTTTCTGCATTCTTCTTCACCGCGTCGATCACCGCTTGAATCGGCACGCGATGCTCGCGCGCCGCGCGCGCACAATCGTCGTACTCCGGCGTCACGGTGAAATCACCGTTCGGTCGTCGTGCGATCTTAGCGCGCAAGCTGCCAAATTCCGTTTCGACCGAGACGGTCTCGCGCGGCAGCACGTATCGTTGAACGATCTGCTCGCGCACGCCGAGCGTCGTCGTCTCGTTCAGGATGATCGCGCGCAATGCGTCCGCGCGTTCCGCCGGCGCGAACACGCGCAGCAGCGTCCCCGGTCGATTCTTTTTCATCTGCAGCGGCGTCAGCGTCACGTCGAGTGCGCCGGCGGCGAACAGCCGCGCCATCAGATGATCGTAGAGCTGCGGGTTCATATCGTCGATGTTGGTCTCGAGCAAAACCACCGATTCGATCACCGCGTTGCTCGTCGTCTCACTGTCGCCGATGAGCACCCGCAGCACGTTCGGCGCGGCATCGTCGCGCGAACCAGCGCCGTAGCCGACCACACGGAGCGCCATCCGCGGTAGCGCGCCGAATTCGCCGGCGAGCGTCGTGAGGATCGCGGCGGCGGTCGGCGTCACGGTTTCGCGCTCGCCGTCGACGCCGACGACGGGCGCGTCTTTCAACAGCGCGACGGTTGCCGGCGAGGGTAGCGGAAACATGCCGTGCTGTGTCTGGACCTTCCCGCGCGCGAGCGGAAACGGCGACACGACGGTCCACTCGACGCCGAGGAGCTTCAAGCCCGCGACCGCGCCGACGATGTCGACAATCGTATCGAGTCCGCCGAGTTCGTGGAGGTGCACGTCCTCGACGCGCTGATTGTGGATTTGCGCTTCAACTTGCGCGAGACGCGTCAGAACGCGCGCGCTCTTTTCGCGGACATCCTCATCGAGTCCACTTGCGCCGACGATGTCGATCAAATCGCGCGCGCGCCGTTCAGTTTGATCGCCCGGTACTCGCACCTCCGCCAACGTTGCGGCGATGCCGCGCCGCGTAACGCGCTGCGTTTCCAACGACCAGCCGGACAGGTGGAGCGAATCGAGCGCGGCGCGCAGCGCGGCGATGCCCAGCCCGGCGTCGAGCAGCGCGCCGAGAATCATATCGCCGCTTGCGCCGCCGATCAAATCGAAATAAGCGATTGAGGTCATAGGGTAGTCATCCGCGCAAGTCCGGTGTCATTGCGACAAGCCGCGCAGCACTCCTTGCAATGACAGACGAATTACCGCGTGGCGATCAGATGCGCGAGGTAGCCCGCGCCGAATCCATTGTCGATGTTCACGACGGCGATGCCGGGCGTGCACGCGTTCAACATCGTCATCAGCGCGGCGACGCCGCCCAGCCCGGTGCCATATCCAACGCTCGTTGGCGCGGCGATGACCGGACACGCGACCAGCCCGCCGACGACTGCCGGCAGCGCGCCGTCCATACCGGCGACGACGACGATCACCCGCGCGTGCGTCAACTGGTCGCGTGCGTCGAGCAGCCGCTGAATGCCCGC
>DAIDTM010000415.1 GCA_027457205.1 Anaerolineae bacterium
GTTTGAACCGACTCTTTCGGCAGGATGATGCGCGGCGGTGCCGCGGTGGGTTTGGGAAAGATCGGCGCAATCGAAATGAACAATGCGCCGCAACCACAAAGAAGCACGAGCAGGATGATCCAAAACCAAAACGCGGTGACAGCCAGGGTGGGCAAATGCTCTTGGCGACGTTTCGCTTTCACATTTTTAGACACCATTCCGATCATTCTCTTTCTGCCGCTTCTCCAAAGGCAGCCGGAGGATCTCTCCGCACGAAGACCTGTAACGCCACACGGAATTGGGTATGGCAGGGCTAGACGAGAGTGCGCTGAAAAGGGACATCGCAATGATGGATGTAGGCGCGGACGCGCAGGCGGAGAGGAGAAGCAGAAGCAGGATAACCGAGCGGCGAACCATAGCCGCCTAACTCGAACAAGCCGAAACCAAACGGGCTTAACCGCAACGAGCGCAAGGATCGCAAAGGTTTAGGATTTTATCTTTGCGTCCTTTACGGTTCAATGTTTTTGCCTTTTGTACAACGATTTTACTGGACAGCGTACTACTTCCTTTCCGCGTACTGCTTTCGGTAATACTCCACATACTCGCCGCTCTTCAACTTGCGCCACCACCATTCGTTGTCCACGTACCATTGGACGGTCTGCTCCAGCGCTTGTTCGAATGTGTGCCCCGGCTCCCAGCCGAGCACGCGCAGTTTGTTGACATCGAGCGAATAGCGGCGGTCGTGCCCGGGACGGTCGGCGACGTACTGAATGAGCGATTCCGGCTTGCCCAGCATTTGCAACACCATCCGCGCCATATCGATGTTGTAAATCTCGCGTCCGGTGCCGACGTTGTACGCTTCGCCGACCTTGCCCTTGTGCAAGACCAGGTCGATGCCTTCACAGTGATCCAGCACGAACTGGTAATCGCGCTGCTGCCTGCCGTCGCCGTAGAGCGGCAACGGCAAATTATCGATGGCGTTCGTGACGAAAAGCGGCACGACCTTTTCCGGATACTGGTACGGTCCGATGTTGTTCGCGCCGCGCGTGATCGTCGCTTGCACCTGGTGCGTCACGACGTACGAATGGATCAGCAGGTCCGCGCTGGCTTTGCTCGCCGCGTACGGGCTGCGCGGCAGCAACGCGTCGGTCTCTTTCGACGAACCTTCTTCGACCCAGCCGTAGACCTCGTCCGTGCCGACCTGGTGATAGCGCAGTCCGAATTTCTTCGCGGCTTCCAGCAGCACGTACGTGCCATAGACATCCGTCCGGATGAACGCGTCCGCATCCATGATCGACCGATCGACGTGCGTCTCCGCCGCGAGGTTGATAATCGTATCGATCGCGTGCTCGCGCACGGCGCGCTCAACTGCCGCCGCGTCGCAAATGTCGCCATGGACGAACGCATAGCGCGGGTTCTTCGCGATATCGCGCAGATTGTCCAGGTTGCCGGCGTACGTCAGTTTATCGTAGACGACAATGGTATAGTCAGGGTGTTGCGTGAGTAGAAAGCGCGCAAGGTTCGAACCGATGAACCCCGCGCCGCCGGTCACCAGAATATTCTGCACGTGTTCTCCTCTTATACGCGTTTGCCGCGCTGCGCGTACGCGTCGAACAAGAGATCCTTGATGTCGTCGCGCGAAAGTTGATAGGTCTCGCGTTCGCCGGCGTGTTCGCCCTGCGTCACCAGCCCTTGCAGGATCAGTCCGTCGTCCGTCTCCAGAATGCGAATTTCTGAGAGATGTGCGCGTTCGATGTACGAGCCAACCACGCGCAGGGTTTGCGAGTACCGCAGATTGATCCCTTCGGGATCTTCGTGAAACATCTCAACGCTCCTTGATCGACCGTTGCAGCTCAGCAAACGAGAGTATCTTGGTCTGGACCGATCGTCCAGTTGCCTCGCTGCTTTCATAAAACACCGAGCCGGTGATGATGACGCCGTCTTCAAACTCCATCACGCACACGTTGCTCATTTTGTGTTTTTCGATGTATTTTCCTATCGCAGTGAACATTTCAGGATAGGCAATGGATGGCTTGCTCATGGCGTCCTCCGATCTTTTCTAACGCGCTAGAGACCCACCTTGCTGAAATCTCCGATCATCATTCGCAGAGTCTTGGTGTGTCCGTCTGCGCGTCCCACTTGAACATTCCGCCCGATCAAACTATCCGCCACGCGCGCCGGCGCGTCGACGATCTGACTGCTCTCCAACACGACGCTGTGTTCGATCTCGCAATTCCGAACGATGCAGTCGTGATGGATCGACGTGTACGGACCGACGAACGCGTTCTCGATCCGCGTCCGTTCGCCGATAATCGCTGGACCGCGGATCGTGCTGTTGACGACGACCGCACCTTTTTGCAAAACGACGCGCCCTTCGATTCGCGACGCGGCGTCCACTTGTCCCTCGTTCTTGCTGTCCAGAACGTCCAGTACCAGTCGATTTGCTTCGAGAATATCCGACATCTTGCCGGTGTCGATCCACCAACCTTCCAGCAGGTGCGCGCGCACGTTGAATTTGTGATCGATCAAGTACTGGATCGTGTCGGTGATCTCCAGTTCGCCGCGCGCAGAGGGCTGGATCGCGTTGACCGCCTCGAAAACGTTCGAATCGAACATGTAAATGCCGATGACCGCGTACGGCGAGACGAATTGCTTGGGCTTTTCGATGACTTGGGTAACGCGGCGGTCGCCGTCCAGCACCGCGACGCCCATCGCGCCCGGATCGCTCATCCGGTACAAAATGATCTGCGCGTTCATCGTCTGGTCGCGAAATGCCGCCACCTGCGGCGCGATGCCGTCGCGAATGAAATTGTCGCCGAGGAAGAGGACGAATTTGTCGCCGCCGATAAAATCGCGCGCGATTTTGATGCCGTGCGCGATGCCGCGCGGCGCGTCCTGCTCGATGTAGCTGACGCGCGCGCCAAAACGCGCGCCGTCGCCGACCGCAGCGCGCACCTGCTCGCCGGTGTCACCGACGACGATGCCGATCTCCCGGATGCCGGCTTCGACAAGATCTTCAATCGCGTAGAACAGCACGGGCTTGTTGGCGACGGGTACGAGTTGCTTTGCGCCGGTGTACGTGAATGGGCGCAGTCGTGTGCCTTTTCCCCCGCTGAGAATGAGACCCTTCATCCTCACCATCCTTTTGGGACGGTAGTCAGGTGGTTGGGCAGCTGGGTGGTTGGAAGAGCCAACCACCTGCCCGCCAAACGACCCAACAACCTATTTTTGCTCCTCGCTGGAATAGTACTGGTACAGACTGGCTTCGCCCTTGACGTTGTTCAATACCGTGCCGATGAGGTGCGCGTTTACTTTTTCTAACAACGCCTTGGCTTTTTTCGCGTGATCGCGCTTGGTCTTGCCCGCGCTGATGACCAGCAGCGCGGCGTCGACTTTGGACGCCAGCACCGCCGCGTCTGTCACCGCGATCACCGGCGGCGCATCGAACAAGACGACGTCTGCCAGCTGCTGCAACGCGGCAATCACCTCGCTCATTCGCCGCGACGCGAGCAGTTCCGACGGATTCGGCGGAATCGTGCCGCTGGTGAGCAGGCGCAGGTTGGCGACGCTCGTGTCTTGCAGCGGCGGCTTGGTCATCAACGTGTCGTCGCGCATCATATCGGTAAAGCCAGGCGCGCCGCGCGCGTTGAAAATCTGATTCAGCGATGGACGGCGCAGGTCGCAGTCGACCAGAATCACTTTTTTGCCGGCTTGCGCGATCGCCACCGCCAGATTCGCCAGCGTGGTCGATTTGCCTTCTTCTGGCGCGGCGGAGGTCACGACCATCGAGCGGATCGGTTTATCGAGACTCGAAAACTCCAGATTCGTCCGGAGCGTGCGGTACGCTTCGCTGATCGGCGAGCGCGGGTTGGATACAGTAATCAAGGTGGATGGGCGGTCGTCAGGCATGAATTGCTCCAGTCATCAATAATCTCATCAGATCGGCTGACCGCAATGCGGGCAGACCGTGGGCTTGGCGTGGGACGGGCGTACGGCGCGCGCGGTTCGCGCCTCGGATTCTTTTTCGCCGATGGTGGGAATCGAGCCGAGCACGGTCACGCCGATGTAACGCTCCACATCTTCGGTGGTGCGAACAATGTCCGACTCGAGCCATTCAAGGGCAAAGACGATGATGACGCCGATCAGCGCGCCGAGGACGCCGCCAGCCAGCGTGTTGATCGCCGTTTTCGGCGAGAAAATGTCCGGCGAGGAAGCGTTACGCAGGATGGTGACCAGGATGCGGTCGACCTGATCGACTTGCAGATTGCTCTGGTTGTGCGCCGCGACAAAAGTTTCCGCGAGCGTCTGCGCCATCTTTGCCGCGACGGCTGGATTCGGATCTCGCGCTTCGATGGTGATGAGCAGCGTCGATTCGTCGGCGTTGAAATTGAGGTGGCTGGTAAACTGGTCTGGCGTAATGTCCAGCTGGAGTTTGTCGATCACCGGCTGCGTGATGCCGGGGGATTCCATCTGCTGGACGTAGTTCAGTAGCAGATTCTTGATCGCCAGAGTCTGCCCGTAATCGGACGGACGCGCCGGTACGGCGCTGAGCGTTACGATGGAACGATAAATGGGCGTTTGCAGTTTGCTAAACCCGTAGGCGCTGCCCGCCCCAATGAGCGCGATGACGACGATGATCCAGCCGCGCTTGAGCAGCACGCGCGCGTAATCTTGCAGTTGCATTCTTGTCTCCTAACGTGCGGTTACGCGGAACATTTTACCACAAAATCCGGTAAACACGTAAACCGGTAGACAGGTTCACAAGTGGAAATTGTTTTCCATCCACTTGACTACTTGTTTACCGGTTTACTTTCCCCGTGGTATCTCGCCGATAACGCTCAAGCCCAGTTGCTCCGCGTCGCGCGCGTCGCGCACCGAATTGTCGAGATAATCGAGGATGAACGCGAGCGCGATGCCGGCGAGCAGCGCGATCAACACGCGGATCGGAATATCCAGTTGTTGGCGCAGCGATGCGCCCACCGGGCTTACCGTTGGCGTGTCGATCACCGCCACCATCGCGCCGGTCGAGCCGAGTTGCGCGAAATATTTGGCGTTGTTGTCGCTAAGGTTTTTGACCGCCGCGTTCGCGATTTGCTGCGCCTGTTCGGCGTTGCCCCACGTGATCGTCATCGACATCAAGCGGCGTTGATTTTCCACCGCGGCGGAAATGTTGTCTTTGCTGATCGTGACGCCGGTCACGCCCATCTTGGCAAGCTCGGCGTTCACGTCGTCGGCAAACACATCGCTGTGGACGATTTCCACGAAATCATCGCGGATGTACTCGGATGCCTGGTACGATGTGAGGATGGGATCGTAGCCGGTCACTTGCGTCGCGGGCGGCGCGTTCACGCCGATCGTAAAGCGCACGCTGGCTTGATACACCGGCGCGGGGTGCGGACGGAAAATCCAGCTGCCTACGCCGACCACGACAACCAGCGCGGCGATGAGCCAGAGATAGCGCCAGATGACGCGCGCGTAATCTTTCAGTTCCATAAAAACTCCGTGGTCGTTAGGTCGTTGGATAGTTAGGTCGTTCGGAGTTGGGTGGTTGGGCAAACGTTTGTGAACCGCCGACCGCCCCAACGATCTAACGACCTAACGACCCAGCAACCAAACCCATCAACTTTTCCTTGAACACCTTCACGCTAAACTTCTCCGCGTGCTGGTAGATCGTCGCGGGATCGTACTTTTTGTCGTCGAACGCGCGCACCACGTCTGCCAATGACCGCGCTGTCGGCTCACGAAAGAATTCGCCGGTGACGCCTTCCAGCGTCGTCTCCAGCGCGCCGCCGGCGGCAAAGGCGATCACCTGGCGTCCGCACGCGTTCGCCTCCAGCGGCGTGATGCCAAAGTCTTCTTCGCCGGGAAACAGGAACGCGCGGCACCGCGCCAATAAATCGCGCCCGGCTTCGTCGGACACGCGCCCCAGAAATTTCACGTTCGGCTTTGCCATCTCCTGCAAACGCGCGCGGTCGCGTCCGTCGCCGGCGATCACCAGCGGCAAGCCGAGTTCGTTGAACGCCTGTACCGCCAAGTCGATGCGTTTGTACGGCACCAGGCGCGACAGAATTAGAAAATAATCGCCGCGCGCGTCGACCATGCTAAACCGATCGACGTCGACCGGCGGATAGATGATCGTCGAATCGCGCTGATAATATTGGGCGATCCGCGCGCGCACCGTTTCCGAGATCGCGACGAATTGCGTGACGCGGTCTGCCGCGCGGCGGTCCCACGCGCGCAGCGGTGCGATAAACAGCGGCAGCATCAAGCGCGGCAGTCGCCCGATCCGTTCGCGTTCGACGTAACCGCGTTAACCCCAGAGAAAGCGCGCGGGGGTGAGACAGTAGCAAATATGCCGCGCGCCGGGCGGGACACGCACGCCGTGCGCGAACGCGCTGGTGATGCTGAGGAGAATGTCGTAACCGCGCAGGTCGAGCGATTCAAACGCGCGTGGGTAGAGTGGCAAGAGCAGTCGTTGATTTTTCCGCGCGAGCGGCAACCGGTCGAGAAAGGAAACCCGAATATCCCACGATTGGTACGCCGCCGGCATCGCCGGGGGCCAGTACGTCGATGTGAACACCGGCGCGTCGGGAAAGACAGCGTGCGCCGCTTCCAAGACGCGTTCCGCGCCGCCGTACTGATTGAGCCAACTGGCGATGAGCGCGACTCTTGGCGAAGCGACTGTGGTCATCGGGCGTAGTATAATCCAAAGCGGTGTGAGGCGCAAACGGCGCGTTTACTAACGGCAAGATTTCTGGTATACTCTGACTCGAACATCCAGAGATTCACTATGCCAAACGAACGCATCCTCCTGCTGGAAGATCACGCCGAGACGCGCGACCAGACGGTGCAGGTGCTCGCCGAGGCGGGCTATGCCGTGCAAGCCGTCGGCATCGGCGCGGAAGCGATTGAATTGGCGCGCCGCGAGCCGTTCGATTTGTTCATCGCGGATATCTTTCTGCCCGACCAGTCCGGTATCCAAGTGTTCCAGGAGATTCGCGCGTTCCGCCCCGACATCGCCGGCATTGTCGTCACGATTCACAGCACCTGGGACCTGGCGATGGACGCGCTGCGCAAAGGATTCGTGAGTTTTCTGGTCAAGCCGGTCGCGCCGGAACAATTGCTCGCCGCGATCGTCAGCGCGCTGGAGCAAGAAAAGCTGCGCCGCGAAAACGCACGCCTGCGCGCGCTCGTTCCGCTGTACGAACTGTCGCGCGCGTTCATGGGCACGCTCGAATTGGACGACCTGCTCGATCAGGTCGTTGCGACGGAGCAGAAGGAAACCAAAGCCGAAGTCGCCTCGTTGATGTTGCTGGACGACCGCCCCGGCGAATTGCGGATCGCCGCGGCGGCGGGCTTGCCGCCGGAGATCATCGAAACGCAAAAGCGCGTCCTGGGCGCGGGCATCGCCGGCTGGGTGGCGCAACGCGGCGAACCGGTGATGATCGCCGAAGGCATTCCGCTTGATCCGGAAATACGCGACGCGATGGGCAAGCCGGAAATTCTCTCCGCGCTGTCGCTGCCGCTGCGTTCGCGCGGCAACGTGATCGGCGTGCTCAACCTCTCACGCCGGCGCGGCAATGAATCGTTCACGCATGCCGACCTGGAACTGGCGACCGTGCTCGCCGGTCAAGCCGCCATCGCCAGCGACAAGGCGCGCTTGTTCAATCAGGTGAAAATTTTGAGCGAGATCAGCCAGCGGCTCGCGCGCACGGCTGACCTGGACGAAGCGACGGAGATCATTCTGCGCGCGCCGATGGAGTTGATGGGCGCGCGCGGCGCGGCGCTCTGGTTGATCGAGGGGCGGCTGCCGCCGGTGCTCAAAACGCTGGGGCTGGATGCGCGCGCCGTGCCGGCGTTTCCACGCGACAAGGTCGTCGAAGAATTTCAACCCGACCGCGACGCGGGCTGGCTGACGGTGCCGCTGCGACGCGCGGACAAGCTGCTCGGCTCGCTCACCGCGCAACTCGCCTCGCCCAGTCCGCCGAGCGAAGAACAGCTCGAAATTCTCCACACCATCGCGCATGCCGCCGCCGCCGTGATCGAATCGCATCGTCTGCGCGCGCGCGAACTCGTCGCCTTCCGCGAGGTCGACCGCGCGGTGCGCGCCGACATCGGCTTGAAAGATTTGCTCGATCGCTTGCTGAATGAAATGGTCACCGCGTGCGAGGCGGAGGGCGGCGCGATTTTTCTCTGGAGCGCGGAGCACGATCGGATCGAACCGTGGGTGACGCGCGGGCTGACGCCCAAACTGTATTTTGCGAATGAGATCATTCTCGAAAATCACGCGCGCGCCGCGACCGACGCGGATTTCCGCCTCATCGGCGCGCCGTTGATGACCGGCAATCGGACGGAGGGCGCGGCGATCCTGGTGAGTTCCGCCGTCGCGGGCGAATTTCGCGCGGAGCATATCGATCTGCTCTCCGCGGTAGCCAGCGCGGCGGCGCTCGCCGTCCGCAACGCGCAGTTGTACGCGCGCTCGGAAGAGGCGGCGATCACAGAGGAGCGCACGCGCATCGCGCGCGAGATTCACGACGGCTTGGCGCAAGACCTGTCGTACCTCGTGCTCAAAATCGGCGCGGCGCAAAAATTGCTGAACCAGGGCAAGGAAAGAGACCTGTCCAAAGAACTGCGCGACATTTCGGACCAATTGCGGCGCGATATGCGCGACGTGCGCCGCATCATCTTCGCGCTGCGCCCGCTCGACATCGAAGCGCAGGGTTTTCGACCGGCGTTGGAAAACTTTGTCAAGGAATTCGGACAAGCCAACGAAATCGATGCGCGGTTGACGGTGCAGGGAGACGCCAGTCACCTGCCGCCCAAACTCGAGACCGCGCTGTTCCGTCTGACGCAGGAAGCGCTCAACAACATTCGCAAACACGCGCAGGCAAAGCACGTCTGGATCGACCTGGTCCTGGAAGAGCGGCGCGCCGCGATTCTGCGCGTGCGCGACGACGGGCGCGGTTTTGACGTGGCGCGGGAAGCGCAAGCCGCGCGCGCGCGCGGCAGCGTCGGCTTGGTGCAAATGCGCGAGCGCGCCGAACGCGCCGGCGGCACGTTCATGCTCACCAGCGCGCCGGGACAAGGCACGCGCATTGAAGCGCAGCTACCGATGCGCGAGAATTAACCGAGCATCCCCGGTGTTTTGCCATTCACCGCGCCTCGCGGTATAATGGCGCACGATGAAATGTAAAGTCGCGCTCGCCCAGTTCGCGCCGCGCCTCGGCGACGTGGACGACAACCTCAAACACATCCTCGATCTGACCGCGCAGGCGCACGCACAGCGCGCCGACCTCGTCATCTTTCCCGAACTTGCGCTCACCGGCTATTACCTGAAGGATTTGGTGACCGATGTCGCCGTGCGCCCGACGGCGGACGATCCGCGCTTTGCGCCGCTCCTCGCCGCCAGCCGCGATCTCGATCTCGTTGTCGGCTTTGTCGAAGAAGACGCGCGGCATTGCTACTATCTCGCCGGCGCGTACTTGTCCGCCGGGCGCGTCGTCTATGTGCATCGCAAAGTATATCTGCCGACGTATCGATTATTTGACGACGCGCGATTCTTCGCGCCCGGTGCGTCGTTCCGCGCGTTCGATACGCGCTGGGGCAGGATGGGGATGCTGATCTGCGAAGACGCGTGGCACATTTCGTCGCCGTACGTGCTATGGGTGGACGGCGCGGATTTTCTGATCGATATTTCCGCCAGTCCCGGTTACGGCATTCCGGCAAACGGCGAGCTGATGAACGCGGCGACGGTGAACAATTTCTTGCGGACATACGCCGAGTTGCTGACGACGTACGTTTTCTATTCCAACCGCGTCGGCGTCGAAGACGGCATCGCGTTCTGGGGCGGCAGCCGCGTCCTCGCGCCGGACGGTTCGGTGGTTGCCGACGCGCCGCTGTTCGACGACGCGCTGCTGGTCACCGAGGTTGACACCGACGCGTTGCGCCGCGCGCGGCTGAAACTGCCCACGCTGCGCGATGAGCAGAGCGAACTCGTGCGGCACGAGATGGGACGCATCGCCAAGCGCGAATTGGACAGATGATATTGTAGGGGGG
>DAIDTM010000416.1 GCA_027457205.1 Anaerolineae bacterium
CCCGCTCATCGATCAAATCCGCGCGCTCGCGCCTGACCTCGTAATCGCCAATGTCGAAGAGAACCGCAAGCCAGACGTAGACGCGCTCGAAGCGCTCGGGATGCCCGTCTTCGTCACCTTCGCCCGCTCCGTTCGCGCGGCGATGGACGAACTGGGCGACGTTGCGCGGCTCGTCGGCGCGCTAGACGCAAGTGAGATCGTCGAGCCGATTGAATGCGCGCTCGCCCGCGCGCCGCGCCCCGTGCAGCGACCGCGCGTCTTTGTCGCCATCTGGCGCGATCCGTGGATGACCGTGAACGGCGACACCTACATCGGCGACCTGATCGAGACGTGCGGCGGCGAGAATATTTTCCGCGACCGCGTGCGCCGGTTTCCACTTGCGGCGGACGTGGGGCAAGCCGCGCCGCGTGAAACAGCGTCGCACGATACGCGGTATCCACGTGTGTCGTTGGACGAAGCGGCGGCGCGCTCACCCGACGTGATCTTGCTGCCCGACGAACCGTACCCGTTCGCCGCACGCGATGCGGACGAACTGCGCGCGCTGCCCGCGCTGCGCGGCGCGCGGGTCCATCTGATCGACGGCACGCTCGTCTCGTGGTACGGCGTCCGCACGGGACGCGCCATCGAAACAATTTCAAAACTATTGGAGCATCCATGAAAGATGTTGGCGCGCTGGCAACGATATTCGACGACCAGGGGCGCGTTCTGCTGGTGCATCAAACGTACAAAGGCAGCAAGTGGGCGTGGCCCGGCGGCATCGTCGAGGAAGACGAAGCGCCCTGGGACGCCGCCGTGCGCGAGGTGAAAGAGGAAACCGGACTGGACGTGCAGGTCGTGCGCCTCGTCAGCATCTACCACGTCGCCGACCGCAACTCGCTGGGCTCGCAATTTCTGTGCCGCGTTGTCGGCGGCGAACTGCAAGTGGACGGGCACGAGATCTCCGAAGCCGCGTTCTTCGATCCCGCGCGCCTGCCAACGCCGATGACGCAGCCAGCACGCCAGCGCGTGATCGACGCGCTGGCGAACGACGACCAGATCATTCTGCGCGAGTATAAAAATCTTGAGATGGTGACAGGCGAATCGACATGACATTTGAGAAATCCGCCGGAGCGGTGGTGTTCTATCGCGGCGAACAAATCGAATATCTGGTGCTGCTTTCCACGTACTGGGGATTTCCCAAGGGTCACATCGAAGCCGGCGAGGACGAACAAACCGCGGCGCGGCGCGAGATTCGCGAAGAAGCAGGACTGGAAGTAACGTTTCTCGACGGCTTTCGCGAGGTAGACGAATACACGTTCCGTAGTCGCGGCGAACTGATCGGAAAGCAGTCCGTCTACTTCCTTGCCCAAGCCAGCCACCGCGATTCAAGAATCTCGCATGAGCACAGCGATATGGCGTGGCTGCCGTTTGACGACGCGGTGGCGCGCCTGGGATACGAAGGCGGGCGCGCGATTCTTCGCAAAGCGAACGAGTTTTTGAAACGCAACACGTAATACGCAATACGTAATAAGTGATGCGTATTGCGTATTGCGTCTGATTTGAGGACGAGATATGCGAATTCTCGCGATCGACATTGGCACTGGCACGCAGGACATCCTGCTCTTCGATACATCGACTGAAGTCGAAAACTGTTTGCAGATGATTATGCCATCGCCGACGGTGCTGGTGGCGCGGCAGATTCGCGACGCGACTGCGCGCGGACAAGACGTACTGCTCACCGGCACGATCATGGGCGGCGGTCCCTCGAACTGGGCAGCCGACGATCATCTGCGCGCCGGGCGTCGCGTCTATGCAACGCCGAGCGCGGCAAAAACCTTCAACGACGATCTCGCTGAAGTCTCCCAATCCGGCGTCCAGGTGGTGAGCGATGACGAAGCGGCGCAACTGCGCGACGCGCGCCGCATCGATATGCGCGACGTCGATCTGGACGCGCTGCGCCGCGCGTTCGTCGCGTTCGGCGTCGATCTGCAATTCGACGCGCTCGCGGTCGCCGTGTTCGATCATGGCAACGCGCCACCCGGTTACAGCGACCGTCTCTTCCGCTTCGAGTTTCTCGCCGAGCGGCTCAAGCAGTTCAACAGTCCTGCCGCCTTTGCGTTTATGCACGACGAGATTCCACCGCGCCTGACGCGGATGCAGGCGGTCGCGGATTCGCTGGGCGACCACACGGGGTCGCCCCTGCTGGTGATGGACACCGCACCCGCGGCGGTGCTCGGCGCGCTGGAGGACGACCGCGTGCGCACACACCGCGACGCGCTGATCGCGAACGTCGGCAACTTTCACACCCTGGCGTTCCGTTTGAGCGACGGCGCAATCACCGGCGTCTTCGAGCATCATACCGGCGAGTTGAAGCCAGAGCAGCTCGAGAATTTTCTAGAGCGATTGATGGACGGGACGCTGACACACGACGCGGTGTTCAACTCGAAAGGGCATGGCGCATTGCTGTTCGACCATCGCGCGCAGCCGCTCGATTTTCTGGCGATTGTGGGACCGCGGCGCGGTATGCTGCTGCGTTCGCGCTACCGTCCGTACTTTGCGACGCCCTACGGCGATATGATGCTGGCGGGCTGCTACGGTCTGGTGCGCGCGTACGCGAAACTGAATCCCGGCGCGGCGGATGAAATCGGACGCGCGTTGGACAGCGCAAGAGAAATGGTGTGAGGGCGGCGAGAGGCGAGGAGCGCAAACAACCAAGCGACCTTCGCTCCTCGCCCCTTGCAACTCGAATGGAACGCGTTTTTACCGAACAAGAACTCCGCAAGTACGATGGCTCGCGCAAGATGCCGGTGTACATCGCCTACAACGGTATCGTCTACGACGTCACGTCCAGTCCGTATTGGTACACCGGCGAGCATCGCAATTTGCATTACGCGGGGCAAGACTTGACGAGCGAACTGCCTGACGCGCCGCACAGCGACCTGGTGTTTCGCAAGTTTCCGGTGGTGGGAATCTTGAAGACGGCGGACGAAAGACGGAGGACGGACGGAGTCTAATTTCGTCTTCGGTCATTCGTCGTTCGTCGGAGGTTGAATTGACTGGAACCATCATCAACATCATCACCGTCGTCATCGGCGGAACGCTCGGCACATTCCTCGGCGCGCGGCTGCCTGACAAGGTACGCGAGACTGTGATGCACGGCTTGGGCTTGCTCGTCTTCGTGATCGGCTTGCAAATGGCGCTGACGACGCACAACATTCTCATCGTGATGGCTAGCATTCTCGTCGGTGGAATCATCGGCGAACTGGTCGGCATCCAAGCGTGGCTCGACACGCTTGGCAAGAAACTGGAAGAGCGATTTGCGCGCGGTCCAAGTCCCCGCGAACTTGGCGTGGGCGGCGAGGCAGGCAAATTCACGCGCGGATTCGTAACCGCCAGTCTGGTCTTTTGCATCGGACCGCTCGCGATCCTCGGTTCGATTCAGGATGGGTTGATCGGCGATTTCAATTTGCTGACGATCAAATCAGTGCTGGATGGATTTGCCGGGCTGGCGTTCGCGTCGACGCTGGGCATCGGCGTCTCGTTCGCCGCGCTGTCGGTCTTGGTCTATCAGGGCGGCATCAGTCTCCTCGCGATGCTGCTCGGCAGCGCACTCGGCTCGGTCACGCGCGAAACGCCGTGGGTGATCGAAATGTCGGCGACCGGCGGCGTGCTGATTATGGGCATTTCGCTGCTGCTGCTCGACTTGAAACAGATTCGCGTCGCCAATTTGCTACCGGCAGTTTTGATCGCGCCGCTGATCGTCGTCGCGCTCGTAGCGCTGGGAATCAAATTCTGATTGTCATTCTGAGCGAAGCGACCCTAGCACCGCCCGCTAGGGCAGGTGAGAATCTCGTTGCCGCGAAAACGAGACCCTTCGCTCCGCCCAGGGCAACACCGCTCTTGTCACATTTTCACGCCGAGCGGTGTTATTAGAGTGAAAGCGCTTTAAGCGGGAGAGAGCAACTATCATCGTGACGAATGACAAGGCGCGGATTGCAACCAGAGAGACGCGCGCGCGCGAAGCATCGGCGAAGTTCGACGCGGCTTTTCTCAAACACTGGCAGCCGATCTACCGCGCGCTCGTGCGGCTCGTCGGCGATCATGCCGAAGCGGAAGACCTCGCGCTCGAAACGTTCTGGCGGTTGTATCGTCATCCGCCGACGAACGAACGCGACGACCACCTCGGCGGGTGGCTCCATCGCGTCGCGACGAATCTGGGGCTGAATGCGCTGCGCGCGCGGAAACGCCGCGAACAGCACGAACTAACAGCCGGCAAATGGGAGATCGAAAAACCGTCCGCCGACGCGCTGGATGCCGACGCCGCCGAAGAAGAGCGCCAGCGCGTGCGCGCGGTCTTGTCGACCATGGACGAACGTCAAGCGCAACTGCTGCTCCTGCGCCATTCCGGAATGGCGTATAAAGAACTTGCCGCCGCGCTGGGCGTCTCGGTCCACTCTATTGGCACGCTGATCGTCCGCGCCGAACGCGAGTTTGAAAAGCGGTACCGCGAGAAGGGAGAGTAACGATGCATCTCAACGAAGGACAACTGCGCGCCGCGCTTGACGGCGAACTCGGCGCGGGC
>DAIDTM010000417.1 GCA_027457205.1 Anaerolineae bacterium
AATTGAAAAGGAGCCGATGGTCGTGCGAGTCGTGCTCATCGTCTGCGCGACCGACAGCGAGGTGCTTTCAATCGTCGTGACTGTAGCACTGGCGCTCTGCAAACTGTCGGAGGTGACCTTGAGCGCATCGCTCGTCGTCGCGAGCGTTTCTGCGAACAGGTTCACGCCGGCAACCGCCGCGTCGGCGACCGGTTGGCGCATCGTCCAAATCTGAACCAAGCCCCAGCCACTGATGAGCAAACTGATCGCGGCAATCACGACAAGTAAGATTCCAATGATGCGTTTCATCTCGATCTCGTCTCCTCTCAGAAATAGGGCGCAATCATTACGCTCAAGATTCCCCAGACCAGTCCCAGAATCGCGCCGGCGATCACATCGCGCGGATAGTGCGCGCCGACGTAAACCAGGGTAAACGCGACCAGCGCGGCAATGCCATACAACACCGCCGCGATTCCCAGAGGCAATTGAAAAGAACTAATGGACAGCGCCATCACAAAAAAAGTCTGCGCCGTATGCCCACTCGGAAACGACAAGCCGGGCGCACGCCAACCGATTACGCGCGTTTCGCGCAGCAGGTTGAACGGGCGCGCGCGATCCGTCAATGCTTTGATCAGCTCGACCAGCAGCCACAGCGTCAGCGTGCCCAGCGTCAAATCAATCGCAAAACGCCGGTTGCCCAGCGCGTACGTGCCTCCGGCGAGCAGCGCCGCAACACCCATGCTGCCGAGCTGAGTTGTCAGCCACATCGCGCGATCCATCCACGGCGAATGATAGCCGCGCAAATTCAAGGCGTCGAATACCCACACGTCTAGGCGTTGTCCAACCGACCAGAGCAACGACAGCGCAATCAGACTAAAGCCCAACAGCAGCGCGATCAGAAGTTGGTTCGCGCTTAAACTGATTATCAGCGCACCGCGCGCTGGCAGAGGCAGCCACGCAAGAAACAAGCCCAGTCCGGCGAGCAAGCTCAATACACTTGCCACGCGCCAGATCGTGCGTCGGCGCAAAACGCGTTCTCCCCCGGCAGTGTGCGCGATCTTTTGCTGGACCTGCGCTTCAGCTGGAGGATTCATGCCGTCGCCTGGGCAACCGTTGCCGCGCCTGCCATCACCGCGAGACTGCGCGGTTGCACCGTCACCGTCACAGAACCATCGCCGATAAAAACGCCGTCCGCCATCACCGGCATTGCCGGCTGGGTCGTGATCAAAATTGTTTTGGCGTGAAAGCGCTGGATGCGCGCGTCGGGCGCGCTGGTCGGCGACTGCAGCGCGTGCCCGATCAAATCGCGTTTGCTCAGGTCGGAATAGATCAGCACATCGAGTTGACGATCATCGAACGCCACGTCCGGCGCGATTTGAAAATTTGCGCCCATATACGGCATATTGGCGACGATCACCATATGCGCGCGCGTGACGATCTCTTTGCGCTGCCGATCCAAGCGCAAACGAATCTCGGACGGTGCCGCCGCTACAAGCGTTGAAATGAACTCGGTGATCTTGCCGAGGTCGCCGTGTTGAAAGTCATCGGCGGAAGGGTACAGCGCCGATACCAAGCCAATGGTGCTGGCTTCCAAGAAATAGCGGCTCGCTTTACGATGGCGCACATGCCCGACATCGATTTTCAGACGGCGTCCGTCTCGCAAAAGCGCGGCGGCGGCGGCGAGATTGTTCGTCGGAATGTTGAGACTGCGCGCGAGATTGTTGCGTGAGCCGGTCGGAATAATGCCCAGGGTCGTCCGGCTGCCGACGAGTCCGAGCGCGACGTTTTCAATCGTGCCATCGCCGCCGGAGACGATCACCATCTTCGCGCCGGCGCGGGCGGCGCTCCGCGCGATGGCGCTCAAACGCATTTCCGGCTGCACGAGCACCACTTCGGCTTCAATCTGCTGCGTTTGCAAATGGCGCAGCAACTCGACCAACTGCGCGGCGGATTCCGCCGGGTTGCCGGCGGCGGGGTTGAAAATCAGTTTGGCTTTCATAGGAAATCTATCCCCAAGATTAGGGTGAGTCAGAGATTTACACGCCGACTTCTGCCAGCGTCCGCACAAAGGTTAGCACGTTGTCGCGTGCAAGCACGCCGGCGAGTTCACCGTTCGCCGTGTCAGTCACTGGCAGTTGGTTCACGCCATCGGCAGTCATCTCTTGCATCGCGTTCCACAAGCTATCACCCGGGTGCGCGCGGCGCAACTGCGCCAACGGCGTCATCGCTTGCTCCACCGTCGTCGTCGCCCAGCGGTCGCGCGGAATTTCCTTCACGTGGTGCAAGGTCAGCAGACCTTCGACGCGTCCGGCGCGCGCTACGGGAAAGAAGCGGCGCCCAGTCGTCAAAATGTGATCGTGGACCAATTGTTCCAGTGTTACATCTGGAGCCAGCGTCGGGCACTCGCGCGTCATAATTTCGCCGACGGTGTGACCCGTGAGCAGGCGTTCCAGTGTCATCTGCTGCACACTGGCGGTCGCCGCGTTTTGCAGGAACCAGCCGATAAAGGCGATCCACAACCCGCCCACAAAATTCCCGGCGAACATTTGCCACACGCCCCAGAAAATAAACAGCCAGGCGAAGAAATGTCCTGCGCCGCCGGCGATTTCCGTGGCGCGGCGAAAACTGTGGGTGACGCGCCAAACGATGGCGCGAAAGACGCGCCCGCCGTCAAGCGGAAAGCCGGGAATGAGATTGAACAGTCCGAGACTGCCGTTGATATAGGTGAGGTAGGTCGCGAGCGCAGCAATTGGCGCGATGCTCGCGCCAAGCCCGCCCAGCGCGCCGAACAGCCCGGCGAGCGCGAAACTCACGATCGGTCCGGCGATAGCGACGCGAAATTCCACGCCCGGCGAACCGGGTTCGCGTCCGATCTGCGCGACCCCGCCAAAAATGAATAGCGTGATGCTGCGGACTGGGATGCCGTTGCGCAACGCGATCACCGAATGACCAAGTTCGTGCAAGACCACCGATGCGAAAAACAGCAAGCTCGTCGCTAGTCCAATTGCCCAGTACAGCCCCGTGCTCCAGCCCGGATATTGGGCGGGAAAATAGGAACCCGCCAGCGACCAGGTGACGAGCGCAAAGATGAGAAACCAGGAATAGTCCAGCCCGAGCGGAATGCCGAGAATGCGTCCGAGTGGAATCGAACGGGTCAGAGACATCGGTATTTCGCTCCTTTCATTTCGGTATTCCTTTTGCAAGTAAATTGCTCTCCTCCCAATCCCAGAGTTGCAGAGCGGGAGGAGAGCCGAGTAGGGAGAAGCGAGTTACGCTTGAAGATTATGCAGTTATCTTAACGGGTTCCACCGGCTTGGCTTGTTCGACCAGCTCGGGAACCTGGGTAAACTCAATCTCGATGTCAATGTCTACTTCATCGCTCACCAGCCATCCGCCGGTTTCGAGCGCCGCGTTCCAGTTGAGTCCCCAGTCTTTGCGATTCACTTTGGCGCGGGCGGTGAAGCCCGCGTTGATCGTGCCCCAGGGGCTTTTCGCTTTTCCCAGATGTTCCACATCCAGCACGACCTCGTGCGTCACACCGCGGATCGTCAGATCGCCGACCATACGCCCGTGGTTCGCGTCGATCACTTCACCGCGTTTGCTCTTGAACGTGATCGACGGATACTTTTCCACGTCCAAGAAATCTGCCGAGCGAAGATGCGCATCGCGTTTTTCATCCCGCGTGTTGACACTGGCGGCTTCCATCTCAACTTTGACCGTTGATTTAGCCACATGCTCCTCGTCAATATCTGCATTCACGGTAAACTCGTTGAACCCACCGTGCACTTTCGAGATCATCATATGTCGAACGGTCGCTTGTATCTGCGAGTGTGTGTAATCCACTATCCAATTCATGGTATTCCTCCTAAAATCATTTTCTAATTTTAGTCATTCTGTGTTTTTGCCCGCAGGGCTTGGCAGCGAAGGTTCTAGGGATGTTCTGCCGCGTCCGCTTCCGCTTTCGTCTTATGCACGGTCCCATCCGGATGGTTCGGCGGTGAGTAAACTGTGTACAGCTTGAGCAGCTTGGTTACAGAAGCATTGGTCACATTGTGATGGGTGCCCGCCGGCACTACCACCGCGTCACCCTCACGGACCAGATGTTCTTCCTTGCCGTTGAAGACGAATTTGGCTTTACCCTCTTCGATGCGGAAGAACTGGTCGACGTTTGGATGCACCTCGTTGCCGATTTCCTCCCGCGGCTGCAAACACATCACCACCAACTGACTGTGTTTGCCGGTAAATAACACCTGGCGAAAGTACTTGTTCTTCAGAGTCGCTTTCTCAATCGATCCAACGTAGCCGGTCATTGTCTTTGCCTCCTTGATCGTGAATGGCGTGGTCTCCTTCGAGTATTTCCTAGAGTATGACGCTAGATACTATCCAGCGTCTCTGCCACCGTGGTACGTCCGTTTTGCACAACATCCAGCAGTCTGTCGCCGATTTGGCTCTCTTGAAACCGTTCCCAGAGATTGCCGTCTGACTTGAACAAGTTCAAGGCAACGGCGGCTCCTCCGACTAGACTTAGCCCCAGTATGACCAGCAGCAGACCGCGCTTGACAGGATGAAGACGATGAGTTCCGTGCGACTCGGAAATTTCTTTGAGCGATTTCGCAACGTGCGATTTGCGACCGTTGTGCAGCGCAACGTCGCTGAGCGAGACGATCCCGACGGGCACTCCGTTCTCGGCGATTGGCAAACGGCGGATTTGATGTTTGCCCATCGTCTGGGCGATCTTGTCGAGGTCCCAACTCGGTTCTCCCGTTCGCACGCGGGTGCTCATCACATCGCGCACGAGCACCTGATCTGGGTCGAGCGACTTGGCGGTGACGCGGACGGCGATGTCGCGGTCGGTCAAAATTCCGGCGATTTTTCCTTCGTCGGTGACGAGCACATCACCGGTCTTGCGATCCCGCATCAACTTTGCCGCTTTTGCGACGGTGACTGTTGGCGAGCAGTTGATTAACGATTCGGTCATAACATCACGGGCTTGAAGCATAATTGTCTCCTTCTTGAGATTTACAGCAGAACCGGGGCGAGGCGTCTGAGCTCGCCCCGGCGCGCGGATGGGAGACCGATATCAAATCGGTCTCCCATGAGCGCGATTTAATCGTTAGACTCTACTGGGGCGGGCAACCAAGCGGGTGATCGCAATCAGGATCACCGCGCCGGCAAACGCGATAGCGATACTGAGCGGATTGATGCCATTCACCGCGTTCGGGACTCCGAAGAGGGCGCCGGCGAGAAAGCCGCCTACCACTCCGCCGATGATACCGAGAATGATGTCACCGACGAGACCGTAGCCGCTGCCCATCACCATCCCGGCGAGCCAGCCGGCGAGCAGTCCAACGATAATCCAAGATAGTATTCCCATTTCCCTACTCCTTTTGTCGAACATTTACCAGCCAATGGACTGGCGCATTTTCAGACGCCGCGAGCGTTACGCGGGCTTGTTGTGTTTCTGATCGAATTCCTTCAAACGGCGATCAATTTCCTCATCGGCTTTGGCGCGCGTATAGCCGTACTTTTCCTGCAGCGCGCCGGCGAGCTGATCGCGCTTGCCCGCGATGCGATCCAGGTCGCTGTCTGTGAGTTTGCCCCACCACTCTTTCGTGCTTCCGCGCATTCGTTTCCAGCGTCCTTCCAGAATGTCGTTACTCATGGTTGGTTCTCCTGATTCTTATTTTGCCGAACTTGTTACCAGCCAATGGACTGGCGCTTGTCCATACGCCGCGCGCGTAACGCTAACGCGATGTGTTTCTGATCATCGTCCCGCAAGCGGCGTTCGATTTTCTTATCAGCTTGTTCGCGGGCGTAGCCATATTTTTCTTGCAGCGCGCCGACGAGCTGATCGCGCTTGCCCGCGATGGGATCTAGGTCGCTGTCGGTGAGTTTGCCCCACTGCTCTTTCGCGCTTCCGCGCATTCGTTTCCAGCGTCCTTCCGCAATGCGATCGTTCATGGTTGAACTCCCTCAGAAACCGTAGAAATTAAATGCGACCAACAAGCAGTAAGAT